>WFYF01000093.1 GCA_015490255.1 Caldifarciminota bacterium | reverse complement strand
TCTCCGATATCCACGGCACCGTCTCTCTGCTGCAGGAGGCCCACCGCGCGGGTTTCGGGAGGAAAATTCTTCACATGAGCACGGACGAGGTCTATGGGGAAACCTTCTCCCCGGCTCCGGAAAGCGCCCCCCTGGACGCCACCAACCCTTATGCCCTTTCCAAACTGGCCGCAGACCGTTTCGCCCACGCCTTTTTCTCCCGGATGGGCCTCTCCGGTGTGGTGGTTCGCCCCACGAACATCTATGGACCCCGTCAGCACCCCGAAAAGTTCATCCCTCTGATGATCATCCGGGCCCTGCGGGGCCTCCCTTTGCCGGTTTATGGCGACGGCCAGCAGAAACGGTCCTGGCTGTTTGTGAACGATGCCGTGGAAGGCCTGCTCCTGGCCTTTGAAAAGGGAGAACCGGGAGCGGTCTATAACCTCGGAGCGGAGCGACCCACCCCCAACCTCGCCGTGGTGGAAAAAATTCTGGAGCTGGTGGGTGGGGATCCCTCTCTCATCCGGTTCGTGGAGGATCGTCCGGTGCACGACCGGTGCTACCGGCTGGATTCCTCCCGGGCCCGGGCAACACTGGGGTTCCGGCCGTCGGTATCCATGGACGAGGGCCTGGCCCGGACGGTGGCCTGGTACCGGGAGCACACCGCATGGTGGGAGCGCATTGTGGATCAGGATCCCGCTTTCCGGAGCTATTTTGAGGCCTGGTATGGGGAGCGCCTGACGTGAAAATCCTGGTCACCGGCGGAGCGGGGTTCATCGGCTCCCACGTGGCGGATGCGTATGTGGAGGCGGGCCACGAGGTGCTGGTGGTGGACAATCTCTCGGGGGGAGACCCCCGGAACGTTCATCCCCGGGCTCGCTTTTTCAAACTGGACATCACCGACCCGGCCTTTGAGGAGCTTGTCCTTCTGGAGCGCCCGGAGGTGATCAACCACCATGCGGCGCAGATCTCTGTGCCGTTCTCGGTGGAAGATCCCCACGAGGATGCCCGGGTGAACGTGCTCGGAACCCTCCGGCTCCTCCAGGCGGCGGTCCGGGCGGGGGTGCGGAAGGTGATCTTTGCCTCCACCGGAGGTGCCATCTATGGCGATGTGGAGGCGCCGGTTCCGGAGGAGCATCCCCCCAATCCCCAATCCCCCTATGCCCTTTCCAAGCTCACGGGAGAGATGTATATCCGGTGGTTCGGAGAAACACACGGTCTGGCCTTCACCATCCTGCGTTATGCCAACGTGTATGGCCCCCGCCAGGTGCCCCACGGAGAGGCGGGCGTGGTGGCCATCTTTCTGGAGGCCCTGCTTGCGGGGAAAGTTCCCACAATCTACGCCTATCCGGACACCCCGGATGGCATGTTCCGGGACTATGTTTTTGTGGAGGACGTGGTGAACGCCAACCTGCTGGCCCTTTCGGGTGGCGACGGTGAGACGCTGAACATCGCGACCGGACGGACCGTTTCCACAGGTGAGCTCTATCGCACGCTGGTGACGGTTCTCCGGGAAGAAGGTATTTCTCTTCCGGAAGGGGCGGACAGCCCTCCCCGGGGGCCGGCCCGTCCCGGAGACCTCAAACGGAGTGTTCTTTTACCGGCACGGGCCCGGAAGGTTCTGAGATGGGAACCCCGGACCTCCCTACGGGAGGGACTGCGCCGCACCCTTTCCCACGTGCAGGTCCACCACCGGTCGGGCACCGGATGAGGGGGCGTCACCCGAGGATCAGGGGGTGGGCTCATAGACCCGGGTGGCCTCAGAAAGAAAGTTTGTCATCTGGATGAGAGCGGCCCATCCCCCCAGCAGGGCGAACATCATACCCCACAGAAACGCCACCATGCCTACCGCCACGATCACGGAAAAGACCCAGAAAGGGGGTGTGCCCGGGACCGAGGGTCGGAGGCGCGTTTCATAGGCCTCTTCGGCCCGGGCGTAAAGGGCGGCCAGGCGTTCCCTCACTTCACGCGTCGTCACCGGCCAGAAGCCTCCGGATCTTCTGCAGCAGGGTTTCCACACGGGAATCCCGGCTCCGTTCCCGCTCCAGCGTCCGGAGGTTGGAAAGCACGGTGGTGTGGTGGCGGTGGAAGATCTGGCCAATTTCCCGCAGGGACAGGTGGAAGTCCGTGTGGAGAAGGAACATGGCGATCCGCCGGGCCAGAGCCACGTTGCGCCGCCGGCTTCGGCCGAGCATGCCGTCCGGCGAGACCGCCAGCACTTCTCCAACCACCGCGATCACCGTGTGGGCAGGAGAAGGTTCCTCCAGAAAGATCTCCCGTTCCAGGGTGGCGGGATCTGGGAAGCGTCCCTGGAGCTCTTCATAGGCCAGCACCTGGTTGACCCAGCCTTCCAGCACCCGCAGATCCCCCGGCGCCCGGGTCACCAGAAGGTGGAGGAGATCGGGAGGGAGGGTGCGCCGGCGGCGCTCCAGGAGAAAGGTGACAAACCCCTTCCGGCTTTCCAGATCCGGGGCCGGAAGGTGAACGGCCAGACCCCCCAGGAGCCGGGAGCGAAGATCGTCCCGGATTTTTGAGAACTTCCGGGGATGCCGGGAGAGGGTGAAGATCCACTGGCTCTGGGCGCGGCTTTCCTCCAGGAGGGAGAACTTCAGACTGGAAAAAGCCGCTCCGGCGGGCAATTTCATCCAGGTTTTCCAGCACGATGACCCGGTGCCGCATGATTTCCGTATGCCACAGTCGCAGACGTTTCTCCCGGAGGGCCGCCACCGCATCCTGCATGAAGCTGTCAGCAGTCCAGTAGAGCACCGGAACGCCCTCGTGCTGGAGGGTGTGGGCATAGGCCAGGATGACCGTGGTTTTTCCCACCCCCGGAGGGCCCCAGAACACGAGGGGGTTGTAGAGGGGTTTCCCCTTCCGGGGAAGGAGATGTTCCAGGAGCTCAATGGCAAACCGGTTGTGGGGCGTGCGGGCGATGCGCTGAAGCAGGCTGCCTGAGGCCTCAGGGGGGGGAGGTGGCGCCTGGAAAACCACCCGTTCCACGGCGGGGAAGAACTCCTGGAGCGCCTGGAGAAGCCAGCGTTCCAGGGCATCGTTTTTCTCCCCCTGAACCACGGCCTCTTTCCCCCGCACCTCCAGCAGACGCAGGCCTCTTCCCCGCTCATGGGGAATCCCCGTGGCCTGCGCAAGACGACGCTCAATTTCCTCCCACACCAGAGCAAGAAGACGAGACTCCGACAGGGCTGACATATCAGGACCTCCCGTTGGCGGGCTTTATTGTAGACACGCCTCATGGAGGATGCAACCCCCGGAAAGCCTCAAAGGATGGGAGGGCCACGGTCTTTGTGGAAAATCCCGGAACCCTGAAAAGTTGACCTGCCCCACCTGCCGCGGTCAGTCTGGAAGTCTGGAAGGATTTTTCATGAAAAACAGCGAATAAGAAACATGTTTCTTCAGACCGGTCGGTTGGGTCGCTCCGGAGGGGCCTGAAAAAAAGCGCGCGGGGGCACTGCCCCCGCGCGCCGCAGAACGATTTCCGGGTTCACTTCAGAAGTTTTCGGAGTTCGGGGTCGCTGAAGCTCTTCACGTAATACACGAGGGCCCAGCGATCCTCTTCCGGAAGGTGTCCGAATGGAGCCATGGCCGTCCCCGGCACCCCGTCGGTGATGACCCGGAAGATCGCTTCCGGTGCTCCCCCGTGCTTCCACTCGGTGTCGGTGAAATCCGCGGGTGGCGGGTTCAGGGCGGCGCCGGCGGGACCTTTCCCGTCACCGGCTGCGCCGTGACACGCCAGACACACCTGGGCGTATACGCTCTTTCCCCGGGCCAGGAGTTCCGGCGTGGGCTCGGGTCCGGCGGAGGCGGCTTCAGGCTTCGGGGATGGTTCGGGCTGCCCGGGAGATTCCGGAGCCGGTCGGGACGGCGGGGCTTCAGGGCCTGCCGGTGTCAGGGAGGCCGTGAGCGATTCGGCCCCCCGGGAAAGTTCTTCCACATAATAGGCCAGGGCCCAGCGATCCTCTTCCGGAAGGTGGGCGTATGCGGCCATGGCCGTCCCCGGCACACCGCGGGTCAGGACATCAAAGGTGTGCACCACGGAGGGTCGGAGTTTCCGGAAGTTGGCCGGTGCCGGTTTCAGGGGAGCCGCTGCGGGCCCATCCCCGAAACCCTGTTCGCCATGGCAGGAGCTGCACATCTGACCGTAGAGGGTCTGTCCCCGGGCCAGGAGTTCCGGGGTTTTCTCCGGTGCGGCGGGGGGAAGCGGAGGCTCGCGATACAGGCTTTCCACATAATAGGCGATGGCCCACACGTCCTCGTTGGTATAGCGGCGGAAATGGGGCATGGCCGATCCGGGGATTCCCAGATAGGTGACCTCATACACGTATTCCGGTGTGGGATGGATCACGGTGAGATCCGCCGGCGGGGGCGTGAGCATGCGGGCCGCGAGGCTCCGGGCTCGCCCGTCCGGGCCGTGACATCCCGAACACTCCCGCAGGAACAGTTCCCGCCCCCGCTCCAGAAGGTCCTGCGTCCTGGGGGGACGGGGGCCCACGGAGAAGGTGGCCCGATAGGTGGAGTCCATGGCCCGCATCACCGGGAGTTTGTCCCGCCCCAGGCTCTGGAGATAGGCCACCAGGGCCTGGGCTTCCCGTTTCGGAACGATCTTCCCGTCCTTCTCTTCAAAATACCAGGGATAGGCGGGCATCACCGACCAGGGCACCACCGACCGGGGGTTGTAAAGGTGGGCGTAATGCCAGTCGTCGGTTTTCTTGCCCGCCTCCCGGGCGAGATCCGGCCCAACCCGACGGGTTCCAAAGAGCTGGGGGATCTCATAGAGATACTCCGCCGCGGTGGACACCGGACCTTCGTAATACAGCGCCTCGTTCACCACCGGCCGGACGAACTGGGTGTGACAGTGCCAGCACCCCTCACGGATGAAAATCTGCCGGCCGTATTCTTCCAGATCCGTACGGACCTGATAACCCGGTGGGGGCTGGAGTCCTTTCAGGCTGGTCCAGGGGGCAAGGCCCATACCCAGAAAGGAAAGCAGGAAGAACCCGATCCCCGAAATGAGAAAAACCGTGGATGCACGCATGGCCTGCCTCCTCAGTGGCTTCCGAACACCCTGGCATGGAGAACGCTTTCTTTTGTGGCCGCCTCAACGGCACCCTCTTCAATCCACTCGCCTTTCCTGACCGTCATCACCAGCTGATAGGCAAAGATGAGAAGGGCGGCGTAGATCAGATATCCCCCGATCACCCGGGTGAACCAGAAGGGTTTGGCGTGGATCACGCTCTCCGCGAAAGGCGCCAGGCTCCGCCAGATATAGCCTTCCACGAGACCCGCCGCGGTGATGGGGAGGAAATAGAACACATAAAAGCCAAGGACCAGCAGGACAAAGCTGGTCCAGGCCAGGGAGGGCTTATAGAGTTTTCGCCCCGTAACTTTGGGCCAGAGATACAGGATGGAACCGATGTTGAAGAAGCTGAAGGCGCCCAGCAGCGCCAGATGGGCGTGGGCCACCACCCAGTCGGTGAAGTGGATCACCTTCTGGACCGTGAGCAGGGTCTGGAAGGGGCCCTGGGTGCAGGTGGCCATATAGGCGATGATTCCCGTCACCACAAAGGCCAGGGCGGGATTTTTCGGGACCTGGTGCCAGTCCCCCTTCAGGGTCATGAGCCAGTTGTACACCACCGTGACCACCACCACGAAGAGAACGGCGGTCAGCGGCACAGCCAGAATCTGAACCCACCAGGGAATGGGACTGAAGAAATAGTGATGGGCACCGCCGAGGGGATAGAAAAAGGCCAGGGTCCAGAACCCCACGAGGGACAGGAGATGGCTGTAGATGGGTTTGCGGAGCATCACGGGGAGCATGTAATACACGATGCCCACGCCGAGAGGGGTGATGAACAGCCCCACGGCGTTGTGGATCCACAGCCCGGTGATGGCGGCCCCGGCTGCGCCCGGCGCCACGTACATGGGGATGGTGTTGGCCATGATGAAGTTCAGGGCCGTGAAGGTCAGACCCAGAATGAAATACCACTGGGACACATAGAGATGCTTTTCCCGGGAGGCAAAAATCGTGCCGAGATAGGTTGTGGAAGCGAGCACATAGCCGATCACAAAGAGGAGATCCGCATACCAGGGCATTTCGGCATATTCAATCCCCTCCATGTGGCCGGCGAGGATGCCCACAAGCCCTGCGGCTACCCCCAGGGTCCAGAACCCCAGACCGGCCCAGGCCATTTTTTCCGAGATGAGGGGACGGTTGGAGAGTTTGGGGATGATGTAGTTCAGGATGGCCAGAAAGGAGATGCCCAGCCATCCGTAAATCACGCCGTTGGTGTGGAACACCCGAAGGCGCCCGAAGTTCAGCCAGGAGATGCCGAAGTTGAGGTCCGGCCACACCAGCAGGTGGGCCATGAACAGCGCCATCAGGAGGGGGACCAGGATCCCCAGGAGGGACAAATAGACGGACCATCGCACAAGCTTCCCGTTTACCATGGGACGAACCTGGCTCATGGAGAACCTCCCTGCTTGGATGATGGATTGGTTTTCTCTTCAGGATAAAATCGGGCCTGAATGTTCACAAACTGGACCGGGCGGTACCGGTCGTTGGAGTGGATTTCCACCAGGGCCTGGAAAAGGCCCTTCCTGCGGGCTTTCAGACGAAAGACCAGAGAGTCCCTCCCGCCCGGCGGAACCCGGAGGGGAAGGGAAGTTACAAGGGACAGGGCAGAGTCTTTGAAAGACACGTTTCGGATGACGAGATCCCGCACCCCCCGGTTTTCCAGCGCCACCGATAGGGTTTGTTCTTCTCCCACCGGGAGACGTCCTGCCCGGATCCAGCGTTTGGGAAGGTATAGCACGGGGGAAGGTCTGGCCCTCACATAGCCCTGCATCCGGAAGGTGACCACAGGCCTCGCGCTGTCGGAAGTGTGGACCCAGAGATGACGGACGAAGGGACCGGGGAAGTTTTCGGTGTGGAAGACCATCACCACGCGGGCGGTTTCCCCCGGGGCCAGGGAGGAGTCGGAAATTTCGGCGACCGTGCACCCGCAGTCAGCTTCGGCCTTCAGGATCCATAGCGTATCCTGACCGATGTTCCAGAGGCGGAAGGTGTGCCGGAGGTCCACCCCTTCGGCCACGGTGTCCAGAACCACCACCGATTCCGTATATGCCACCACCCCTGAAAGGGCGATCAGAAGGCTGAGCAGCATCCCTCTCCGCGCCGGGGTTCAGCGACGACGAAGCTCGTCCAGGCGTTTCAGAACCTCTTTCCGGAGGCGATTGACCTCCTCCAGCGAGCGTTCGGCGATTTCCTGGACGCGCTCCTGGGGTGTGGGGGGACGGTTCAGCTGGTGATAGAGGGTGGCCAGCCCGGCTCCGATGGCCAGACCCAGTGCAAAGGCCGCAAGTCCCACCACTTCGCAGTAGTCCTCCTGTACGCGCATGAACCTCCTCCTTGTTGCTTCTTCCTGCACCGGGAAAGATACAGAACCCGGCGGGTTCTTTCAAGCCGCGAGGGACGATTTTTCATTGATAGAACCTGGCCTTTTCTGTATACTCCCGATGTTCCAACCAACAAGGGGTGGACCGTGGAACGAGAAGAGCTCCTTCGGAGAGTGGAAGATATTGCGGTGTATTTGCATGTGGAGGAAAAGCGGGCCCGGATTCAGGAAATTGAGCGGGAAGCGGCTCAAACCGATTTCTGGGACGATCCCCAGCGGGCTCAGCAGCTGATGGCCGAACTGTCCCTGCTCAAAAAGGTGGTGGAGGAGTATGAGGCACTGCGCCAGCGGGTGGAAGACCTGGAGGTTC
>WFYF01000092.1 GCA_015490255.1 Caldifarciminota bacterium | reverse complement strand
GTCCAGGACCTCCTGGTGCGCCATGTGCGGGAGAGAGGAGACAACCTGCAGGCTTTTTACAAGGTTGTGTATGCACGTCCCTGGTTTCAGGGTGACTTCTGGCTCGGGGGGCTGGTGTGGGCGGATCGTCAGGCGATTACCCTTCAGGCATGGAGCACCTGGCAGCGGGCCCTGGAGCGGGGGGGACTGGTCCGCCTCTCGGCCCGGGAGGTCTGGGGAGGCGGATTTTCCCATTACCTGTCCGTCTATCACCAGACGCCCCTGTCATCCCGGTGGTCCTTTCAGGAACGGCTTGCCGTGGTGATGCCCGCCACCCCGGAAACCCGGTGGGTGGACGGCCGGGTCGGGGTGGTGTTTGAGCACCGAACCTCCCGGATGGGAACCCGCACGGGCTTTGTGACGTCCTTCCGGGCAGGCCAGATTTTGAGCGAGGGCGTGGGGGCCTATGTGATGGTGGGCCCCACCCTGGATGCGTCCTACCGCCCCGGTCGGCCCATCCCTGGAGTGTTTGCCCTGTCTGCGTCCGCCAACACGGGGATGCGGTTTCTGGCCTTCAACGATCGCCCTGCACCCTGGGATCTCCGCACCCGCCTTCAGTGGACGGGCCACCGGGCCTCAAGCCAGTGGACTGCCTTCGTCTCCTATCAGGCGGGGGAAATCCCCTATCCCTACAACCCCTACCGTTTTCTGGGCTGGGGAATGAGCCTCCGACCCCATCCCCAGGTGTCCCTGGGATGGAACCACCATCTGGATCGGATCCGCATGTGGGGTCAATCCCGGGGGTTTGTCCGGATGTGGGACCGGGTGGGTCCGGTCTCCTGGGTGTTCACCCTTGCAGGAGGATGGACGCGGGGGGCGGGAATTGTGCAGGGATATTATGAAACCGAACTCAACGCCCGTTTTCGTGTTCTCCTTTTTGACGGAGATCTGCGTGCCTGGGTTCGCCGGCAGGGAGGCAAAAACTACTGGGGGGGAGATCTTGGCATGCGCACCCCCTTTGGACGTCTGTGAGGACAGCATGGGACGAGGGATGCTGTGGATGGGGTTGATTCTGCTGCTGCCGACGGCTGTTGAGGCCCAGCGCCTCCACCGGATGAACCCGGTGGACTGGTGCGGGGGGTGCCACACCCAGCATGATGCAGGAGGGCCCCTGCTTCTTTCTCGCATTCCCGCGAAGGTTTTTCTGGATGCCCGCACCCGGACCTTCCCGGATTCTGTGTCTCTGTTCTGTCTTTCCTGCCACGGCCCGGGGTCGGATGCCGGCGAAACGGTGCTGCTGGGCACGGATCTTTCGGACGACCACCCGGTGGGCATCACGCTGGAGGCTGCCCGGGGCCGGGGTGCCCGGCTGTTCCGGACAGTGCGCCTGCCCCTCTGGCAGGGCGCGGTGGGATGTCATTCTTGCCACGATCCCCACGCCCGCGAGACCCCGACCCTCCGGGAAGCGGATCCCCTGCTGTGCCGGGAATGTCATGCCCTGCCCGTATCCCGGGGGCATGTGGACCGTGCGTGCGGTTCCTGCCATACCGCTCACAACGCTCCCTGGCCATCCCTGCTGCGGTCCGGGGAAGGGGAACTCTGTGTTTCCTGCCATGCCCCCGCCCGGGTGTGTCAGGAGGCGGCGGCGATAGACGATTGTCCGGAATGCGTGCCGGTGCTTCGCTGTGCGTCGTGTCACGCCATACACGGAGGCAAACGGCCATGAACCTTCTTGCATCCTTGCTGATTGTCCAGGTGGCCCCGGAGTCCACCCTGGTCTGGCCTCCCCCACCCGAGCCAGCCCGTCTGGAAATGGTGGGGGTGGTGTCCCAGGTGAAGGATCTGAAAGAGTCGTGGCTGACTCGCCTGGTTCGCCGCCTTACCCGCCGGGGAAGCCCCTATCTCTTCGTCCAGCCCTACGGTCTGGACGTGGACGAGGCCGGAAGGGTGTACGTTACGGATCACAAACTCCGCCGGGTGGCGGTGCTGGATCTGCTTCACAAAACGCGGCGCTATATTCCTTTTCAGGGGGAGGGCTATCAGTTCCGGTGGCCCCAGGATGTGGCGGTGTGGGACCGGGGTGGAAAGGTCTTCGTCGTGGATCCGGAGCAGAAAAAAGTGTTTGTGTTTGATCAGAAAACCCTGGCCTTTGAAGAAGTTCTCCCGGTGCAGGAATTCAAACGTCCCGTGAGTCTTGCGGTGGACGAGAAACGGGGCATCCTGTATGTGGCCGATGCTCACGCCCACTGCCTCTGGCTGTGGGACCTTGCAAGCAAACGTCTTCTCGGGAAGTGGGGGGAGCGGGGATCGGAGCCCGGCATGTTCAATTTCCCCACCTTTGTCACGGTGGGGCCAGAAGGCTGGGTGTATGTGACCGATATGGGCAATTTCCGGGTTCAGGTGTTCAACCCCGACGGGGAGGTGATGTCTTTCTTCGGAGAACCGGGAGACAAACCACCGGCCATGGCCCGTCCACGGGGTCTTGCGGTTGCCCGGGACGGAATGATTTTCCTGACGGATGCCCTCTTCGCCGGATTTACCGTGTATGACGTTTTTGGCCGGCCCTATCTTTTTGTGGGGGGAGTGGGTCGGGGTTTCGGCCAGTTTTCCATGCCCGGGGATATTGCCATTGACGGGCAGAACCGCGTTTATGTGACGGATCCCTTTCATCACCGCCTGCAGATTTTCCGGTATCTCCCCCCGGAGGAGGATGAGGAATGAACAGCGCCCGGGATCTCTCCTGGTGGCTTTCCCGCGTGGTGGCCGGGGTGTGGGTGCTGTTTGCGCTGTGGGCGTGGGAGAAGTTTCTCACCGTGCCTCCCGAAACCCTGGTGCCCGGAGTGGTGGTGGATGCCGGACCGGTGGATCGGATTCAGGTGGGGCTGGCCCGGACGGTGTATGTTCGGGAAGTGCCCGTGATCCTGCTCCGGCTTTCGGAAGAGGTGGTGGTTGCCCTTGAAGGAACCTGCACCTTTGCCCCCTGTGATCTCACCTGGGATCCTCTGGAGGGTGTGCTCGTCTGCCCCTGCCACGGAGATCGGTTCCTCCCCTCCGGGAAGGTGCTTTCGGGGAGAGCCGTCCGCCCGCTTTCCGTGATTCCGGTGACCCTGGCAGAAAATCGGGTGTTTTTGCACTGGAGAGCATATCATGGAGACCACACGGAAAACCCGGCCGTTGCCGGAAAAACCCATTGAGCCTCTTGGAAGATTTGCGCTGGCCCGGATGCTGTCCGGTCTGACCCTGGCAGCCCTCCTTGTCACCGCGGTGAGTGGCCTGTTCCTTTTCGCCTATTACAGCCCCTCCCTGGAGGAAGCCCGGGAGTCCGTGGCATTCCTCTATCACCGTGTGTTTCTCGGGGGAGCCGTTCATTCCGTGCACTTCTGGGGGGCCCGGATCAGCGTGGTGCTTCTGTTTCTTCATGCGGTGGAGAGCGGTTTCCGGCGTGAACTTCCCGGGCTTGCATGGGTGGCGGGTCTGCTCCTGGCCGGAACGGTGGGGCTGGCCTATCTCACCGGGCACCTCCTTTCGGGCACCCACGCCGGTTTCTGGAACTTCCAGGCCACTCTGGAGCACCTCAGGGCCTTTCCCGGGGGGAAATGGTTCCTCCACGTGGTTCTGGCCTGGGAGGGGGAGGTGAACGATGTGGTGTTCTCACGCACCCTGGCCTTTCACGTGAGCGCCTTCTGGGTGATTGCAGGTGTCCTTGCGGGGTTTCATCTTTCCCGGTGGGTCCCCCGACTCACCCTCCGGGGGGAGGTGGCCGCCTGGCGTTCGCTGGTGCTGACGCTGGGGATTCTCGCCACGCTCGGCACCCTGGGCGTGGTTCTCCCTCCCCGGGTGGAACAGCCCGTGGACTTCTTCTCACCGGGAGGGAAGGTGCTCCTGCCCTTTGTTCCTTTCGTTTCCCCTTTTGAGGGAATCCTGGGCCACCTGCACCGGGTGGTGGTGCTGCTGCTTGTCGTCGGTGTGTTTTTCCTCCCGCGATTTGCCCCACCCCGACGGAAGATTCTCTGGGCTGGATGGGTTGTGATCATGGTGTTCTTTCTGATCCTTGGAAGGGGGCTGGGATGATGCTCTGGATTCTTCTGGCGCTGACCGTGCTTCCGGACTCCACGTGCGTGGCCTGCCACGCCTCTCTGCGGGAAGTCTATGAGCTCAGCGTGCATACCCCTGCCGGTGTCACCTGTATCACCTGTCACGGTGGACAGACCGGTGTGCTGGAGACCCGGGAAGCCCACCGGGGCATGCGCCGGCTGACCCGGGAGGCGACGCTGAAGCTCTGTGCGGACTGCCATACCCGACCGGAGCTCATGGGGCCCTATCACCTCCGGGTGGACATGCTGCGTTACTGGAAAGCGTCCGCGCACGGGAGAGCCTGGGAAAAGGGAGATCCCAGAGCTCCCATCTGCACGGACTGCCACAGCAGTCACGCGGTCCGACCTCCCCGGGATCCCGGAAGTCCGGTGGCACGGGAAAACCAGCCCACCACGTGCATGCGGTGTCACGACACGCCGGAGGTGAAGAACTACCTCCGGTCCAGACACTATCAGGCCCTCATGGAAGGCCGGGTTCGGGCGCCCTCGTGTGCCACCTGCCATCAGGATCACGGAGCGGTTCGTCCCCGGGGGGCCGCCCCGCTGGCCCTTTGTGGGCACTGTCACGTTCGGGAACGGGAACTCCTTGCGGCCAGCCCTCATGGCGATTCCCGGAGTCTTGCAACCATGAACGCGTGCGCAGGGTGTCACGAGGTCCATGGAAAAGAGATGCGCAGGGAACCCGAAGCGCTCTGCCCCCAGTGCCACCAGGAACCGGAGATTCAGGCGGAAGGCCGGTGGTGGACCCGGGAAATCCAGCGGGAGGAAGCGGCATGGGTGGCTTTTGAGGAGGAACTGGATCGCGCCGAGGGGGCAGGGGTGGAGGTGATCCCCCTGCGCACTCGTTTGAAGGTCCGGGACGCCCTGCTTGCCCAGGCGTATGCGGCGGTCCACACCCTGAGCCGGGATTCCCTGCAAAGGATCCTGGCCCGTTCGCAGGCGCTCCGTCACGACCTTGAGGAGGCGCTTCGGGAACTGGAAACCCACCGGGCGGAGCGCAAGCTCTTTGTCGGGGTTTTCTGGTTCTTTGTTCTGGTGACAGCGGGGGTTGCCCGGTTGCGTATCCGGGCGTTGCAGAAGGGTCGGGAGAGGGACGCCTCATGATCCGGGGAATTCGGGCAGCCTGGCGCGCATACCGTGAGCGACCTGTGCGGGAACAGATTGCCCTCGCCGCTCTTCTGGCAGGAGTTGGGGTGATGGCGGGGATCACGGGAGCCGTGGGTCTCATTGAGCTGACCTCCACCCCGACCTTTTGCCGTTCCTGTCATATCATGCGACCCTATTATGAAACCTGGAAGCGCTCTGCCCACAACGGCATTGCGTGCATTCAGTGTCACATTCCCCCCGGGCTGGAGATGGAAATTCACAAAAAAATTGAAGCGCTCAACATGGTGGTGGGCTATCTCACCCAGACCTGGGGAGACAACCCCTGGGCGGTGGTGGAGGACGGGGCCTGCCTGCGGTGCCACAGCAAGGCCCGCCTGTCGGGAGACAAACTGTTCCGGGGTGTTCGGTTCAACCATACACCGCACCTGCTGTATGAAGAGTCAGGATTGAAACTGCGATGTACCAGCTGTCATGCCCAGATATTCCGTGATGAACACGTCTGGGTGGAACCCCGGGTGTGTTTCCTCTGCCACCTCCGGGACGACGCGCCGTCGGCGATGAAGGCGTGCCAGACCTGCCACGTTCCTCCGGATACGGTGTTTCAGCAGACCACGGTCCAGTTTGACCACGGGCAGGTTCGCCAGAACGGCATGACCTGTCAGTGGTGCCACGGAACCGGAGGGGAAGGAAAGGGAGAGGCGCAGGCCTTCCGGTGTATATCCTGCCATAACCGATCTGAAGTCCTTGAGACGGTTGGGGAGGTTTCCAGACTTCACGAAATCCACACGCAGACCACCAAGGTGGACTGCATCGCCTGCCACACTCCGGTGGAACACACGCCCGGGAAAGCGCTGACCCGCCACGGGACGCCCCCGGAAAGGGGAGAGATGGTGGAGGAATGGTGCGCCTCCTGTCACGGCATGCGCCACGGGGAGATTCCCCTCCTCTATGCCGGCGAAATGCCGGGGCAGAATCTCCCTTCCGGCCACCCCGATCCCATGGCTCAGGTGGGAGTTGCCTGTGAAACCTGTCACACCCTGGAGGCACGGGTTCGGGGACTCTCCTGCATGGCGTGTCACGGTGCTCGTTTTGTTCGGGTGCTGGAGAACTGGGAAGAGGCCCTTCAGGAAGCCCAGCGCCGGGTCCGGCTGGCCCTGACACGCCGGAAAGACAAAACCCTTCCCCGGGTGCCTTTCTGGATGGTTTCAGGGAAGGCGGGGCTGCACAACATCCGGCTGACCCTTCAGGCGGCCCACCGGGTGTATGAACGGTTGCGGCAGGGGACGAACCTTCCCCGGTGGGAAGTTTTCCCCGGCGAACGGGATGACCCCTGCGGTGCCTGCCATGTCCAGGTCGCCCGCGAGGTCAGAACCTCCCGGTGGGTCCGGCCCTTTCACCACGGTCGCCACATCCAGCCTTCCCGCGATCTGCGTTGCACGGACTGTCACCGGACCCACGAAGAGAAACCCGAGGGGGAGATTCTCCGGCCTGGACTTTCCTGCAAAACCTGCCACCATACCCGTTTTCAGGCGGCCACACAGTGCCGGACATGCCATCCCCGTCTCCCCGAGGAAATTCTGGTGGGGAAGGGACTCTCGTTCCCGCACACCTATCATTACGATCCGGACGGGGCGGAACGGCTCTGTCAGGACTGTCACGACGTCTTTTCCGGTGAGGTGCGATGGGAGATGTGCCTGGAGTGTCATGAACCGGACGAACTGCCGGGAACCCGGGCGGCCCGCATCCGTACGGGATAGGTCAGCCTGGATGAACCCGAAAACGACATGACACCCCGGAGTTCCGTCCCGAAAATGAGACCGCCGGAAGGTGTGGCCCGGGAAACGCGATGGCAAGATTTTTGCACCGGGAGGGGGGAAGGGAGGTGAGATCATGATGCTGCTCGCCATCTGGATGGCCGTCCCGGTGGACGGTGCGGTCCAGGGCCCCTGGAGAGCCCTTCTTGAAACCCGGCCCAACCGGGTGGTGCTTGCCCATCAGGGGGGCACAACCCGGACGTTCCCCCTTCCGAATGGGAGGCCTTCCCACATCGCTTTTGCACAGGACGGCACGCTGTGGGTGTTTGATGCGGCCCGCCGGGTGCTGGAACGGTGGGACCTCCAGGGCAACCGGCTGGTGTCCCGTTCCCTTCCGGAAGGGCTCGGAGTGATCCGGGAAATGGTCCCGTATGCAGGAGGGACGGCCCTGATGGATGCCGCGGGCAACCTGGTGCTTGTGGAAGGGAATGCCGTGGAGCAGATGACTCTGCCCGGACTCACCATCCCCCGGGACCTGCTGGCGGTGGGCAGCGAGTGGTGGGTGCTGGACCGCACGTCGTCGGGTTTTCTGGGAATGAAAATGCGCCTGGTGCGCTTTGACCTGCACGGCCGCTTTCTGAACGCTGTGGATCTGCCCTCTGGCGTGGTGGTGGGGGTGGACATGCAGCACAATCCGGCGGATTCCACCCTGCTGATTCTGGATGCCGCCCGGCCGGTGGTGGTGACGGTCCACGCCTATCAGGGAACCCTGCTGGCAGAGGATTCCCTCGGGGTGGGCGGCAATGTGGCTCTCCTTCCGGCCTGGCGGGGAACCCCCTGGGTGGTGAGCCTGGGGGCTCCGGAGGGCGTGCTCCCGCTGGACTCGCTCTCGGTGATCCGGCAAGAATATCTCCCCGTCCGGGAGGGGGCTTTTCGCTATACCGTTCGCCGCGGCGTGCTGGAATTTCAGGCGCCTTCCGGCAGGGTTCAGGTGCTGGATGTGCTGGGCCGGACGGTCGTCAGACGGACTGTGGGAGTGCCTGCGTCCTTCCGGGTTCGGCTTGTTCCAGGGCACTACTGGCTCCTCTGGGAACCCGGGGACGGAACCGCCCGGAAGTTCCGGGTGGTGATCCCGTGAAGGAGGGACACCCATGAAGAAGGGGTGGTTTGCGGGCTGGGTTCTGGCGATGGGGTGGACGGGAGTGGCCGGGGCGACGGACGCTCCTCACACCTATGAGTGCCGGGTGTGCCACGATATTCACAACGCACTGGGTGCGGTGGGGCTTTCGCAATTTTCCACCAACGTCTCTCTGTGTCAGAGCTGCCATCAGCCCGGCGGCGATGCAGAGCGCTTTGTGATCACCGGCCAGACGGGAGCCACTCCCGGAGTCTCCGGCACTACCCACCGGTTCAACGTGAACAGCGTGAACCCCACCTGGGAGGCGGTGAAGCCCACCCATCCCGAGGTGCGGGCCCGCCTGGAACACAACCCCTCCTTCCCGGACTCCGCCGTGGTGTGTTCCACCTGTCACGATCAGCATTCCCAGGCCGTTGTGCCCTTCCTCCGGGTGGAGGCGGATTCGCTGTGCGGAGCCTGTCACACCACCCGGGGCCAGCGCGCCGTCACGGCGAACGCCAACATTCGGAGACGAGGAGATCAATGCGGTGACTGCCACAACATGCAGGTTCCCGATACGGTGTGGGGCTCTCACCCCGTTCGGGCGGTCCTTCCCGCTTCGTCTGACTTCCGGCATCCTCCCGGGTTGCCCGTGTTCGGTGACACGGTGAAGTGCATCTCCTGCCACAGCGTCCATTACGGCTATTCCACCCGGAGCATCAAAGGGGTGGCCTCTTCGGGTACGCGGGTGTCCCTCACAGACAACGCCGCAAACTGGACCCCCAACCAGTTTGTGGGCTGGGAGGTGTGGATTCTGGACCGCACCGGCACGGACACGCTGAAGTGGTATCAGTATCGCACGGTCCAGTCCAACACCAGCACCACGCTGAACTGGGATCCGGATTCCCTGGCCTTCCCGGTGGAGCCCGGCGACACCTTCCTGCTCAAGCAGCCGGGGCCCGGTGACGGCAATCTGCTGTATGTGAGCATGGACAGCATCTGCACCCAGTGTCACGTGTTCACGGGAAACGGGATTCATCTGGACGCCGCGAACGGTGCGCTGTGGCCCGGGGGTGGGGTGTATGGAACCCGTTATGCCCATCTGAGTTCCCCCGGAAGCGACACCCTGCTTTCCCCGCGGGACACTTCCTGGGGCGTGTTCAACCAGCCCCTGCCTGCGTCCCTGCGGGGGAGCTGCTACAACTGCCACTGGGTGCATGGGTGGGCGAACAACCCCTCGGATACGGCCTTCCCCTATATGCTCGTGGCTGAGCCAGATTCGGTCTGCGCGGTGTGCCACGATGCCGACGGCCCGGCATCGCCCGTGTATGAAGTGGAGGCCACCAAGCCCTACACCCACCACGGGGTGTGTGTGGCCTGTCACAACACCCACAAGGCCGAGGCCGGGACCATGAATCAGCCCGGAAGCGCCCCCACCGTGAACCCCGAGCTCTACGGCGTGCCGGGGGTGGATGTGGACAGCACGGTGGTGGACTCGGCCACGAAGCAATATCAGGTCTGCCTGGGCTGCCATGAGACCATCCGGAGGGAGCTGTTCTCGGCAGTCTCTTATCACCCTGTCCACAAGCCCGGGGCCTATGACGGGGCCATGCCCACCCTGTATAATGGATGGACCGAAAACGACCTGGTGTATTGCACGGACTGCCACAACAACAACACCGGCACCCAAAATGGCGGGACGGACCCCGCGGGTCCCCACGGTTCGGATTATCCGCGCCTGCTGGAACGCCAGTACGTCACCACGGACCCCAACGCCTTCAGCACGGCGGACTATGCCCTGTGTTTCAAGTGCCACGATCCCAACGTGCTCGTCAGCCGGATGGGGGACGGCGTGCAGCGGATTCACTGGCTGCATCTCTGGCGGGAAAGGGCCGCGTGCGCCACATGTCACAACAACCCCCACCGGAGTGACGGCCCTCACCTGATCACCTTCAACCCCGCGGTGGTGGACACCAGCCCTTCCACAGGGTTGCTCCTGTTCCAGGATGACGGTTACCGGCAGGGAACCTGTTATCTGACCTGTCACGGAGAAGACCACAATCCGGAAACCTATTGAGAACCGGCGGTCCGGAGCTGGACAAAGGAAGGAGGAATGAAGCGAGGGTGGCTGGGGTTGTTTCTCGCGCTCTGTGCGGCAACGCCACTGCTGGCCGGAGAAAATGAGGATGCGGTCTGCCTGAAGTGTCATGAGAACCTGATCCGGGGGAGGGTGCGGCACGACGCGCTGGACGAGGGATGCACCGCGTGCCACGAGGTGGAGATGCAGGAGCCCCTGCCGAAGGATCCGGATGTGTCTCCCCACACCACCCGTCTGGTTTCAGAAGACCCGGCACTGTGTCAGGAGTGTCACGACGTTCCGGAATATCCGGACAACGCTCATCCTCCCGTTGAGGAGGAAGGCTGCGCCCTGTGTCACAACGCCCACACTTCGGCCTTTGATCACCTTCTCCGGGACAAACCCTATCTCCTCTGCCGCGAGTGCCATGCCGATGTGCTGATCCTTTCTTACCGCACCCTGCATGCCCCGGCGGACTCCAGCTGTGCCTCCTGCCACGACGTGCACGGGAACCCGAGGGAAGGCTATTTGAAAGCGTCTTCTCCGGAGATGTGTTTTGAGTGTCACCGGGAAGTGCAGCAGGAGGTGCTCTCCAGGTATTCCCATGATCCCGCGGAAGAGGACTGCCTGAACTGCCACGACCCCCACGCTTCCCGGGATGTCCACCTGCTCAAAGCCTATTATCCGGAAGGCCCCTATGCGTATTACACCCCGCTCCGCTATGCCCTGTGCTGGGACTGTCACGATGCGGAAGAGGTGTTCGGGGAGAGCGACCCCTTCCGAACACCGCTGGGAAAAAGCCTCCACAGGGTGCACGTCCAGAGGAAAAAAGGGCGGATCTGCACGCTGTGCCACAGCCCCCACGGGAGCGATCAGGAACGCCTCATCCGCCGCAAGGTCCCCTTCGGGGAAACCGGCTGGATCCTGCCCCTTGAAATCCTGCCCTCGGGAGGAGGGAAAAAACAATGCAGCACGGCCTGTCACGAAGCGCGCTCCTATTCGCCCTGATCGCCCTGGGGCACGCACAGGTGCTCTCCCCCGGAGACTCCCAGCGGGTCCGGGGTGGGGTGACCTATGTGGTGGTGCGAGCGGAGGATGCAGAGGTCAGCCCTTCCGATATGGTGATCCGGAAGTTCAAAAAGGGCCGGTATGTTCATTTCCGCATCAAGGTGGAGCGGGGGCCCAACACCTTTCAGATCCTCTATCTTTCCCCCGAGGGGGAAAAGCGGACGGAGACCCGCACGGTGATCTCCTTCCCGTCTTCCCACAACCGGTGGGGAGGGAAAAGGATATCGCCGCATCCGGAGGGACGCCTGACCCACACCTGCAAGGGGTGTCACAACTTTGATCTGGATCGGCCGGACACCTGCGGGGAGTGCCACACCACCGTGGGCACATGGGCCAATCTGGATGTGGTCCATTCCCCGGTGGAGGAAGAAGACTGCGCGTCCTGCCACGAAAAACCGGCCATCACCCGGGAGGTGTGTGAAGACTGTCACGATTTTGACGAGTCTGTGGATCATCCCCACGCGCCTTTCGGGGTGAGTGACTGCTCCATGTGCCACGACCCCCATGCAACCCGACGGGCAAAACTTCTGCGGAGTTCGGTCCGTCTGCTGTGCTCCCAGTGCCACGATCCGGAGCGCTATCAGGAGGGGGTCCACCCCGTGAGCCGTCATCCCATGGAATCCGAGAAACTCACCTGTGCCAGCTGTCACAGCCCCCACGGGACACCCTATCGCTATTTCCTGATCACGGACCCTTCGGGGATCTGCGACGCGTGCCACGAGGATCAATAGGCCGATCCTCCCTCACCGGAGGTTTTGGGCTTGTCAAAAAACCTGTAGTATTACACTAAAAACTGACCCACCTCCTGAGGCGCTGGATTACGGAAGGGAATACACCCCACGGGATTTTTTTAAAATCCCGTGGGGACCCCTTTCACGTGGATGTGGGTTGAAAGAACAGCAGAGATGCATAAAATTTACCCCCTGAGCCGGTATGAACCAGAATTCACGGGGTCCCCATGCGATTCCTCGGGGAATCGCATGGGGTGTTGATCAGTCCGGTCACCTACAAGGAGCTGAAGGCCGTGAGGAAAGATCCATCCTTCGCCAGACGCAAGGTCGTGGAAGTCTGTCAGCGCACGGGTAGTATACGGGAAACTGCCCGTTTCTGCTTCCCGAAACACCGCGCGTGCCCAATACCCCCCGAGACGTTTCCTTCTGGAAACGTCTCGGGGGGTATTGGGCACGCGCGGTGTTTCGGGAAGCAGAAACG
>WFYF01000091.1 GCA_015490255.1 Caldifarciminota bacterium | reverse complement strand
AAACCGAACTTTCAGGACCAGGGCGCCGTCCCGCCAGGCCCGGAGGAGGGTCTGCAGGGCCTCCAGATCGCCGAAATCGTGGACCATCAAAATGCCCTGTTGCAGGGCGTGTTCCTGGGCAAGGAGAAACCCCTCGTCCCGTTCCCGGGGGCTCGGGGGGAAAAAGTCCCGGATCCGCAACGCCCAGTGCTCCACAACCCGGCCGGTGGTCTCGTCCACAAAATCGTCTTTTCGGGGTAGCCGCGCAAGGGCCGGTGTGTTCAGCACGGCCACGTGACCGCACACCCGGCGAACCACCAGCGGACGATCCGGGAGCAGGCGGTCCAGCTCCTCCCGGGTGGGGAGACGTCCTTCCCGCAAGGCGGTTTCGTCCAGTCCCCAGAACACATAGGCTTCCCACTCCGGGTGCCGCGCGATGCCCTCCCGGATGCGATCAAACACGCTGGCGAGATCCGGACCGGAAAGTTCCGGCAAAAGGTGCTCCAGACCCCAGCCCACCAGGTGCATGTGGGCGTCCACAAAAGGAGGCAGGAGCAGAGCTCCGGGGGGCAGGGCCGGCGTGCGTCCCCGGACGGGCGGGGCCTCCGATGCCGGTCCCACATAGATCCAGTGCCCCGCCGCTGCCACCAGGGTCTGGTCCTCCCGGAGCCCACGGGCGTCCAGAAGGGCCACCCGATCATAGCGAATGGTCATGAGGCAGGCCTGAGAAGTTCCAGATCCGGTCCCAGGAAGAGCAAGGGATCCAGAGGCGTTTTGCCGTCCCGCACCTCATAGTGGAGGTGGGGACCGGTGCTCACCCCGGTGGATCCAACAAAACCGATCACCTGGCCCCGCCGCACCGAATCCCCCGGGCTCACCACCGCGGACTGGAGATGGGCAAAGCGGGTGGTCCACCGCTTGCCGTGCACCACCTCCACCACCTTTCCATAAACCGGATCTTCCCGAACGGCGTGCACCCGACCGTTTGCCGTGCTCACCACCGGCGTGCCGTAGGGGGCCGACAGATCCAGCCCCGGATGGTTTTTGGAAAACCCGCGACTGAGATATCCCCGGGTGGGAAGACCCGTGGGAAGATAGGGATCCGGTGGCGGTGCTGGCGAGGGCATCTCCTCCAGGTCCACGGTGCGGGCGGTGGCCGGCGGAGGGGACTGGAGGTGTTCCGGAACCAGGAGTTGCGTGACCCGATTCCGGAATTCCCGGAGGCGGGCCAGTTCTTCCTCCAGATGCGCGATCTTCTGGACCCGTGCCTGGAGGGCATCCCGCTCCCGGGTGAGGGTGAGCACCCGTGCCTGGAGATGGACCAGGCGGGAGAACAGAAGGAAACCCATGCCTGCTGCAAGCAGAAACAGCCCTCCCACCACACCTCCCACCACCAGCTGCATCCGGGACACCACCCACCGACGGGGACTTCCCCCCCGGTGGAGGGGGAGAATCAGAATCTCCCAGCGGGGTTTCATGAAGAGAAGTACGTGCGATATTCGTCCGGGGGATAGACGGACACAAAGGTCCGCCCCTTTCGGCGCTCAAACCGGACGATCCCGTCCACCAGCGCGAAAAGGGTGTCGTCTCCGCCCCGCTTCACGTTATAGCCGGGGTGGATGCGGGTGCCCCGCTGGCGGACCAGGATCCCTCCGGCCCGAACCATCATGCCGTCACCCCGCTTAACGCCCAGCCGCTTGGACTGTGAATCGCGACCGTTCCGTGTGGCTCCCTGACCTTTCTTGTGAGCCA
This sequence comes from Caldifarciminota bacterium, assembly GCA_015490255.1. Taxonomy (GTDB): domain Bacteria; phylum Hydrothermota; class Hydrothermia; order S141-80; family S141-80; genus S141-80. The sequence goes on along the minus strand of WFYF01000091.1, from coordinate 2,189 downwards.
TGGTTCTCCTCCTCGTGCTGGTCCTTATGGTAGGGCTCCATGCCCAAACCTTCAAGCCCTCGCCTTTTGAAGAAACGGAACACGTTTCGTATAATAACGGGCGAAAGGAGGTGCCCATGGCCAAAAAGAAAGACGTGATCCGTGTGGAAGGCACGGTCAGGGAGGTCCTGCCCAACACCATGTTCCGGGTGGAACTGGATAACGGGATGGTGGTGCTTGCCCACATTGCCGGAAAAATGCGGATGCACTATATCCGGATCGTGCCCGGGGACCGGGTCCTGGTGGAGCTCACTCCCTATGACCTGTCCCGTGGTCGGATTGTGTACCGGTATAAATAACCGATCCGCCCGCTCTTCCTGAAGGCTCTGCCCATGGATCCAAGAGAACGCGTGCGACAGGTGTTCCCCTTCCCCCTTCTCCCTTTCCGGCAGGGGATGGTGCGCGGTCTGGCGGTGATCATTCCCATTGCGGTTACGGTGGGCGTCCTCTGGCTTCTGTTTGACGCTGTGATTGGACGATTTGCCCGGCTTCTGGACGTTTTCCCCCTCATCCGCCACCTTCCCTATCCCGTCCTGCTCCTTTTGAGCCTTGCTCTCCTCGTGGGTCTTGTGTATTTCACGGGGGTGTGGGCCACCAGCTATGTGGGGCGGCGGACCCTCGCATGGGTCAACCGGGTGTTTCTCCGGATTCCCCTGGCCCGGGCCATTTACCGGGCGTCCCAGGAGGCCTTCAGCGTGCTCTCCCACGACACCCGGCAGCGTTTCCGTCCGGTGCTCGTTCCCTTTCCCCAGGAGCCCCTCTGGGCTGTGGGACTTCTGGCCCAGAACAAACCTGTCCTTATCGGGGATCGGCCCTATTATTACGTCTACCTTCCCACCACCCCCAGCCCCGCCACGGGCTGGAGCTTTCTCGTTCCGGCGGAAAAGGTACGTTTTCTGAACGTCTCCGTGGAGGAGGCCCTCCGCTGGGTGGTCTCCGGAGGACTGCTCCTTCAGGGGACTCTGGAGTGGCATGAGCTTGAAAAACTTTCTGCTCCGGACTCTGCTTCGCAGCCCTGAATCGCTGGAGAACGTTCTGACCCTGGCGGAGCGGGAGGGATTGCTGCCCGCCGACGCCCACCGGCTGATGCGGGGTGTGCTTAAAGCCGCCGAACGGACAGTGGAGGAGATCATGGTCCCGCGGACCGATATGGTGAGCGTGGTGGAAACCATGCCCCTCCGGGAAGTCCTGGAGGTGTATAACCGCACACCCTATTCCCGTTTTCCCGTGCTGAACACCCGCCGGGATGAAGTGGTGGGCGTGTTTTTCATGAAAGACCTCCTCCGGCGCCTTTCGGAGCTGGACACCCTGACCGTGCAGGACTTGATGAGCCCTCCTTACTTCCTCCCGGAGGTCAAGCCCGTGCTGGACACCCTGACCACCTTTCAGGAAATGCATCTCTCCATCGGGATCGTGGTGGACGAGTTTGGAAGTCCGGTGGGGCTGGTGACCCTGGAGGATCTGCTGGAGGAAATCGTGGGGGAAATCTGGGAGGAGCACGAGCGGCCCCACACGCCGTGGCGGGAGATCGCTCCGGGCGTGTATGAGGTGCTGGCCACCATGAACCTGGAAGATTTCGCCGAGGTGGTGGGACTTCCCCTGGAAGACGAATCCGTGAACACCATCGGGGGATACATTCTGAACCGGCTGGACCACCTTCCTGTCCCGGGAGAGGTGGTGGACCTGGGAACCCTGCGGGTGGAGGTGCTGGATGCCACCCCGCAGCGCCTGAAACGCCTGCGGGTGTTTGTCCCGAAAGGGGAGGCCGATCATGACCAGAGAGGAAGCCCGGAAACGGATTGAAGAACTCCGGGAACTCATTGCGAAATACGATTATCACTATTACGTTCTGGATCAGCCCCTGGTCTCTGACGCGGAATACGACGAACTCATGCGGGAACTCCGGGAGCTGGAGGAGAAGTTTCCGGAGTTCATCACGCCCGATTCCCCCACCCAGCGGGTGGGCGCCCCACCCCGGGAGGAATTCGGCACGGTTCGCCACACCCTTCCCATGCTCTCGCTGGACGATGCCCGGAATCCCGAGGAGCTCCGGGCCTTTGACGGGCGGGTGAAACGTTTTCTGGGCCTTCCGCCGGAGGCGGTGGTGGAATACGCCTGCGAACCCAAATACGACGGCCTTTCCTGTGAGA
>WFYF01000090.1 GCA_015490255.1 Caldifarciminota bacterium | reverse complement strand
TCCTTGATGACCTCTCGGTCCTGTACGTCACGCAATTCCTCCCGAAAATGGATGGGGTGGGTCAATCTCTACTGAAACGCTACACCCCCGGTTGACAGAACATCCGTTTTCGCCTATATTTTAGATGATGAAAGAACGCAGAATAAGGGTGCTGATTGCCAAGCCTGGACTGGACGGCCACGATCGCGGGGCAAAAGTGGTGGCAAGGGCTCTGCGGGATGCCGGGATGGAAGTGATTTACACGGGACTCCACAAAACCGCAGAGCAGATCGTGGAAGCCGCCCTTCAGGAAGATGTGGACGCCATCGGCGTTTCCATCCTCTCCGGCGCCCATATGACCTATTTCCCCCGGATTCTGAACCTCATGAAGGAACGGGGTCTGGAAAACGTCCTTCTCTTTGGCGGTGGGATCATCCCTGAAGAGGACGCCCGCAAGCTGGAGGCCATGGGGGTGGGACGGATTTTCGGACCCGGGACCCCTCTCCGGGAGATCGTGGCCTATGTCCAGGAGTGGTATGAACGGGAACGCAAACCCTATCTGGAAGCGCTGGAGCGCGAACTCGGGCTGGGCTGATGGACGAGCACACTCTCCAGGCGGGTGAGCTTCTCTTTCCCGGAGAAACCCTCCACCAGCGTCTTCACACCAGCTATCTGGATCTTCTCAAATATCTGGACTTCCTGAAAGCAGACCGGTTTTCCGGCCGGGTGGAGGTGGTGTTTGACGAGGTGAGTTTTGCGGTGGACTATTTTGACGGCACCTTTGTGCGCGCCTTTGAGGAACACCGCACCCACCGCGGACTGGAAGAAGGACGGGTCACCAGCCCGCTGGAATCGGAGGAGATTTTCCGGGAGCGGGTGCTGAACGTGCTGGAAGGGGGTGTGGAAGGATGGGTGGACGCCACCAGTTATGATCCGGCCGTATTTTCCGTACTGGTCTCCCTTCACAAGGCCGAGCCCGTGGTCATCGGGGTTCACGGAGAAGATTTTGACCTCACGAGCTTTCTGAAAGAGGTGGAACACTCCGAATTTTCCGGATTCCTCCGGAGCGAAGACCAGAAGGTCTGGCTGTTTTTTCACGAGGGGAGGGCTGTCCAGGCTTACCGGGATCGGGTGCCTGTCACGGTGGAGGAAGCCCTGAACCTCCTGGCCCACACCACCTTTTCCATCTATTCTGTGGAACGGGCTCTGCAGGAAGTGGAAACCCGGCATCACCGGGAGGTGGCCAACGAGGTCCTGACGGAGGCCTATGGGAAGCTCAACGACCTGCTCACAGCGGGTCTTCCCTATGGAGTGGTGGAAGCCACCCAGGGCATTGAACTCACCCTCCGGGAGGTGATGCGGGAGATGGCTGAAGAGCATCCCTTCCTGGATCCCCTGGTGGGGGTGGTTCAGGTGGAGCAGGGCAGGATTTTTCTGGCCGAAGGCGAAGTGGAAGATCTGCAGGCAGTGGTCCAGGCGGTGTGGAAGGCGCTGGATGAAGCGGCCTCCCGTTTCATGAAGAAATACCAGCTGCAGCACCTTTCCGAAATGGTGCAGCATACGCTGGAAGAGGCCCGCACCCGCCTCTTCGGGGTGCTTGGACTGGAATCCCTCTCATGAGGAGAAAAATCTTTCTGGCGCTGGGGACCCTCAACCTGGTGGTGGCCGGGGCCTTTCTGGCCAACTATATCCTCCTTGGAAACGTGGCCTCCAGCGTCCAGCGAATGGTGGTGCTGTATCGGGTGCACAGCGGACTTCCCACCGTGGCCTATGCCGCTGCCCAGCTTTTTTCCACCCGGGACGTTCGCTTCGCCGGGGATATCCGGCGGGAAATGACCACCATGGATTCCCTTCTCAAAACGCTTCCTGAAGATGAGCAAAACCTGCTTATCCCGGCGTTTGAGCGCCTTCGGCGGGAGGTGGACAGCCTGCTCGTGGGTCTCCCTCACCGGATGCCCCGCCGGGCGGAGTTCCAGAAACGCTATGCCCGTTTCACCCGCAACTCCCGTCCGGTGATTCAGAACATCCAGCAGGCCATTGAGAAGGAAGTCCAGGCGCTGAGCCGCCACATCCAGGTTCAGCGTACTCTGGCATTTCTTCTCATGCTCTTCGCTCTCTCGGCCACCCTTTTGCTTCCCTTCCTGGTGGCCCGGTGGGTGCTTCAACCTCTGCAGCATCTTTCTCTGGCCCTCCACCGCATCGGGCTCGGGGATCTGAAAACTCCGGTGGCGCTCCCGGACGACCCCGACCTCCGTCCGATTTTTGAACGGCTGGACGAACTTCGTCGCAATCTGGAAGAGGCCCAGAAGCGTCTCAGGAGAATGCATGGGGAACCTCGCGCTTGAGGGGGGCATCCCCGTTCGTTCCCGCCTCCTCCCCTTCCATCGCCCCTGGATCACCCCTGAGGACGAGGAGGCTGTCCTGCAGACCCTCCGTTCCGGATGGCTCACCACCGGGCCAGCCGCCCGGGCTTTCCGTGAAGCGCTGGAGAGAGATCTGGAACGTCCGGTGGTGCTGACCAGCTCCTGCACCTCTGCCCTCTTCCTGGCCCTGAAACTCGCCGGCATCCAGCCTGGGGATCGGGTGCTGGTGCCCAGCCTCACCTTTGCGGCCACAGCCAGCGTGGTGATCCACCACGGAGGTGTGCCCGTGCTGGCTGATGTGGATTCCCGGACCGGACTTCTCACTCCGGAAATTGTGGAAGATGCCCTGTCCCGGATTCCGGGAATCCGGGGGCTCATCACGGTGGACTATGGAGGGAGCCCGGTGGACTATGGGGCCATGGGCGAGATTGTGGAACGGCACGGCCTGTTCTGGATATCGGATGCGGCCCACGCCTTGGGAAGCACCTATCGGGAGGAGCCGGTGGGACGCCAGGCCCCGTTTACCGCTTTCAGTTTTTACGCCACCAAAGCGGTCACCTCGGGGGAAGGCGGGGCGCTGGTGGTTCAGGATCCCGAACTCCGGGATCGGGCCGAACGTCTGACCCTCCACGGCCTTTCCCGGGAATCCTGGAGTCGCGCTCAGGGCCGCCTGCCCTATTACCAGGTTCTGGAGGTGGGCTACAAGCTCAACCTTCCCGATCCGCTGGCGGCGCTGGGACTTTCCCAGTATCGCCGCCGACACCAGGGAACAGCCATGCGCCACCACATCCTGGAAAAGTATCGGCGGGCCTTTGCCGATCTTCCCCTCCGGTGGGTGGAGACCCCGCCCTATGGCAGGTCCAACGCCCATCTGGCCGTGGTGGTGCTGGACCTGGAGGCTCTGAAGCGGGATCGGGACTGGATCATCCAGGCGCTCCTGGCCGAGGGCATCCAGACCAGTGTGCACTTTGTCCCGTTGCACCACCATCCCGCCTTTCGTCCCTATCGTGAAGCCCATCCCCTTCCCCTCCCCAACACGGAATACCTGGCACCGCGGCTGCTTTCCCTTCCCGTCTCTCCGGCCATGACCCTCCGGGATGTGGAAGACGTTGTGGAGGCCTTTCGCAAAGTGCTCACCGCCGCCCTCGCCTGATGCGCATCCTCATCACCGGAGCCCGGGGCCAGCTGGGGAAAGCCCTCACCGGGCTTCTCCAGGAGAAACACCGGAAATACAGGATTCTGGCCGCCGGCCGGGAAGATCTGGACATCACCCGAAAAGTGCAGGTTCACGACGCTGTGGAAACCTTTCGGCCGGACGTGGTGATCCACCTTGCGGCCTGGACGGACGTGGACGGATGTGAGCGGGATCCGCAGCGGGCCAGAGAAGTGCACGTGCTGGGAACGTCACACCTCCTTGAAGAAGCGGAACGCCGCGGTTTTCGTCTGTGGATGGCCAGCACGGACTATGTGTTTGACGGGCAAAAGGGCAAACCCTATGTGGAAACCGACCCTCCCCATCCCGTCAACGTGTACGGTGCGACCAAGTGGGAAGCGGAGAAACGAGCACTCCAGTATGACCGGGCCTGGGTGGTGCGGACAAGCTGGGTCTTTGGGGATGGAAAGAACTTTGCAACCCGCGTGCTCCGGTGGGCGGAACGGGGACACCTGAAAATCGTGGCCGATCAGGTGGGAAGCCCCACCTTCACCGAGGATCTGGCTGCGGCCATCCTGCGTTTCATAGAGGAAGACCTGCCCTTTGGCCTGTATCATCTCTCCAATGCGGGGGAAACCACCCGGTATGCCTGGGCACGGGAGATCCTCCGTGTTGCAGGCCTGGACATTCCAGTGC
>WFYF01000089.1 GCA_015490255.1 Caldifarciminota bacterium | reverse complement strand
CTTCATCAAAGAGCTAATCCCGGGATATAGAATTTCCCAAACACCAGGTAGTCACTCCCACCCCAGCCCTCCCCCGTCAAGGGGGAGGGCGCATCATCTTTCCCTGAATTTTTGACAAACCCTGCGTGCTTGACAGAACAGGAAGAGATTTATAGAATTTCCGTGTATGTGAGCCTAACGCCGTGCAAAATACGGGTTTCTGCTTAAGATGCGCCACAGGAGAGAGGGAGTGGTGTGTATTTCTGCTCCACAGCACAGGATGGGGAGACTGCGCCTGCATCATTGGCGGATGGTAAAAACGGAAATCCATCCTGGCGCCCCGCCTCCGGCGGGGCGCAACAGTGAAACATAAACGTCAAAAACGAGAGATACACCATGGGTGGGGTGGTATGGCTTATGGCAACCCTTCCCTGTTCCATGCCTCCCGATTCCGTCCTTGCGCAGCTTGAAGCACGCTCCCGGGCACTCGTGGCCGGACCCCTTGTCGTGGCCCCGGATTACCCGGAGATTCCTGCACCGGAACCCCGGCTGCACCTGGCGGGATGTTCGGAAAACCTCATTTTTATCGCTGATCTGACATACCGGGTGATCTATATCCTGGATGCGACCGGTCACCTCCAGCGGCGGTTCTTCATTCGCTCGGATCACACCCCTCCCTTTTCCATGCTTGAGGCAGGACCCTACTGGGTCATGGTCGCTTATCGCCACGACCCCGCCATCCGGGAACAGGCCAACTGGGGAACCTGGATCCAGGTCTACGATACCACAGGACGGTTTCTGCATTCCCTCCTTCCGGTCCCCGGGACCATCCGGAAACTCGGCTGGAAAGGAGGGCTTCAGGTGCACGCTGTTCCCGCGGGACCGGACAGAATTCTGGCGGTGTTCAACATCGGGGATTGCGTGTATGAAATCACCCTTCCGGAAGGTCCGGTGAATCCGGTATGGTGCGGGCTTCAGAAGCGGCTTCATATCCCGAAAGCCGATCCGAAAAAACCTTTCTATCCGGAAACCGGTTCCCCCCGGGTGGAGGGATGGGTTGCCCACAAAGGAGGATGGTCCCTTGTGGTTCTGGAGGCCTCAGGAAAACGGGACATCCTGGCCGTGGAAGGATCTGCTCCTTGATGGAAGCACCCTGATGCTGGCCCTCTGGGCTGGCATTCTGCTGTATCGGCGCACGCGCGCTCTGGAGTCTTTCCTCTCCAGCGCACCGCCTGCCCCCGCGGTGGCCGAACTTCCTGCGGAAGACAATCCCTATTTTTTGCTTGTCACCAGCCCCCACGTGTGCGCGGTGGATGCCCGGACATGGTCCACCCTGATGACGCTTGCACGGGAGAAAGCTTTCCCGCTCTACGGCTGGATTCTCGCCCGCGCGGATCTTCCGGAAACCGCCCGCTGGCTGGAATCCATGGATTTCTCCTTTCCCCTGCAGGTCTCCTCACCCTCTTCTGCCCTTTTTCCCCTTGAGGGGATTCTGGGGAAAAATCCGTGGGATCATCTTCCTGCCCTGCTGCTTGTGTATCAGGGGCGGGTGGTGGCAGTGCAACCGGTTGCAACCCTGGATCTCCAGGGCATGACGTGGCTTTATCGGTATTTGAAAAACCGGGAGCGATGGCCGTGGTTTTTCTGATGTTGCTGCCGGGTGTGCTGGGTGTGCCTCTGACAGATACCGTACAGTGGAACCGGGCATTCCATCAGGACGGTTTCTCCACGGAATTCCCGGCTTTTGGAGAACCTTGTCCCCTGCCCACCGGGGTTTCCATGCTCCAGACCCGGGAGGCCCTGTGGATCCGGGTTCGGGCCAAGGGCCCCTTTGTGAAAGAAAAGGCACAGCGGGATCAGCTGGGGCCGGACTTCGTGGCGGTGCTGCTGGATCCGGCAGGAAGCGGAGGCGAAACGGTCTACTGGCTGGGGGCCGATCCGGCCGGCAATCAAAAGGATCAGCGCATCCAGAACGGTGTGTGGGATCCTTTCTGGAACGCCGCCTGGGAGAGCCGGGTCCATGCGGACGAAGAGGGCTATGAGGTGATCTGGCGGATTCCTTTCCGGATTTTCTCCTATCAGCGGGGGCCGTGGGGGTTCAACGTGATCCGGCAGATCGGAAAAACCGGAACGGTTTGTGCGCTGGCCCCCACACCACCGGGACAGATGCGCCCTCGCCTGAAAGGCATTCGCCTCACCCTCCCGCTGCAGGTGGTCTTCCACGCCTATCCGCAGGGGGTGGGCTTGCAGGAGAAAGGAGGAAACTTCCGGGGACGGGTCGGTCTGGATGCCTCTCTCCGGCTGGATCTCCATACGTTCCAGATCACCCTGTTCCCGGACTACGGTGTGGCGGACGTGGATCCGGTGTATGTGACGCTGGACCGGTTTGCGGTCTATCTTCCGGAGCGCCGTCCGTTTTTCACCGACGAGGCCGAACTGTTCCGGCCACCCCTGATTCCGGGCCTGCCGCTCATGGATTTCTTCTATACCCGGGCCATCGGGGACACCGCCACAGGCACGGCCGGGTTCTCCACGGATCCCGCAAGCCGGGTGCCCCTCCTGGGCGGGGCCAAAGCCGTGTTGCGCCACGGTCAGTGGCTTGCGGGAGGACTCTATGCCCGCACAGACGTCCCGGAAGACTTTGCCTTCGGGGCCATCCGGGGAACCTGGGCGTCCGCGGTGGTGGGAGCGCAGGGTGGGTTCTATCGTCGCGACACGCTTCAGGAGCGACAAGTGCTGGCCTATGCCGTGGGACAGCAGGGACACCTGCAGTGGAATCTGCTTGGAGGGCAGAGCGACACGGCGTGGCTTGCCGGTGCCGCCGTTCAGTATGCCACCCCCACCTGGGGCGGGTTTCTCCGGGCGGTCCGTCTGGATGGAGGCTGGGGCGCCCGCCATCTCGCGTTTTTCCCCTATGAGGATCTCCGGTATCTCGCCGTGGGCGGTGGACCTGTCTGGTACCGGAAAGGTCCCTTCATGAGCCTGTCCACCACGGTGAGCTTCCGGTACTGGGATGAGGCGCTTCTTGCGCCCACCCTACAGGGAGAGATCAACTTTTTCGGGGTTTCCATGCAGGGGCATCAGGCCTCCCTTTCCCTGTCCGGCGGCACAGCGTCCGCCTATTTTCCGGATCCCTCCCGGGGTGTCCTGCGGGACACGGTATTCTCACAGGTTCAGGGAGCCCTCACCACGTTCTGGAACCTTTCGCCCCACACCTTCAGCCTGAGCGTATCCCGCACCAGCCGGGAGATGAACTACCGGACCTACGCCCTGGCCGGGGTCACCCGGGCGCAGGTGGCGTGGAGCGTGCTCCTTGCAACGGACCTCCGGTTGCGGATGAACCTTTCGTATCAGCAGTTTGACGGAGAGCATCCCCTGTGGAACGGAGGGGTTCTGGTGCGATTCAGTCCGGTTGCAGGCAGCCAGATCCAGGTGGGATTTTCCCATGCCCTCACCACGGATCCCGTGCTGGGTGCCTTTTTTGCGGGCGGCCAGAATCACGTGTATCTGGCGTATGAAAAGGGACTTGCCGGGGTGTATGTGCTTGTGGAGCGATATCACAACGCCCGGATGGAGCCCACCCTGTGGCGTCTGCGGCTGAAGGTTCGGTTTCAGGCTTTCTGAGACCTCACGCCGGCACCAGTTTCGTCCGGGACAGGACGTGGCGATAGACGTCATAGATCCACAGGGGCGCGGCCAGGCCCAGGGTGACCAGCATCCCCAGCGCCCAGAGGACGGCGTGGCCCAGATATCCCGGGAAACTCCCCTCCACCACAAACCGCATGTCCCCCTCAGAGGTCTCCACCACCGTCCGGCTGAGGACAAACTGGAAGGCGTAATAGGGCCACACCAGCCCCGCAAGACCCAGGGTGATCACGATGAGCACCAGCCAGAGCACCCCGTGTCCCACGATCTCGGCAAACCCCGCTTCCACACGGATCCGCTGCATGATCACCTCCCTGTTTTTCGCCCTCTCACCCGGAGAGGGGAAGGATAAAGGGCCAGGGCCCGGAGGAGCAGATGCCGGTGGGCTTCCCCCACGCCGGGTTCAAACACTTCCCCCGTCTCCTCCACCTCCAGGCCCACCCGGTGCCCCGGACCCAGAAGGTGCACGATCCAGGAGGCCACGCTCTCCAGTTCCGCCTCCCCCGCCCCGACCGGCACGCGGAGCATCACGGTGACCGCGGCTTCTTCCGCAAACCGCTTGACCTGAAGGCTCCCTTCCTTGAAAAACGCCCGCCAGTAG
>WFYF01000088.1 GCA_015490255.1 Caldifarciminota bacterium | reverse complement strand
GTTCTGCTGGGGAGAGAGGCAGGATCACCGTCACCCGGGTGCCCTCTCCTTCCCGGCTTTCCAGGTGGATCTCCCCTCCCCAGCGGGCCACCGCCCCCCGGACCAGGCTGAGGCCCAGCCACGTTCCTCCTTCGTGCTGCACGAAGGGATCAAACACCCGATCCCGGATGTGAACGGGGATGCCCCGACCGGTGTCTTCCACCACCAGACGGATCTTTCCTTCCTCTGCCACAAGGCGCACACAGATCCGGCCTCCGGGAGGCGTATAGCGCACCGCGTTGTCCAGAAGGGGAAACAGAATGGTGGAAAGGAGGAACCGATCCACCGGAAGGGGGGCTTCCAGGGAACACTCATAAGACAATCTCAGCTCAGCGGCTTCCACACGGGCGTGGAAGGCCCGGAGAATGGTGGAAACCTCGGCACACCAGTCCCTCTGTTCAAACACGGGGCTCCAGGTTTCCACCTTGTGCTGTCGGGAAAGGAGTTCCACCAGAACTTCCATGCGTTCCAGGTTTCTTCCGGTGGTGGTCAGGAAGGTTTCTTTCTCCATCGTACCTTCCCGGAAAAGATCAAAGGCCATCCGGATGTTGGCCAGGGGGGTCCGGAGTTCATGAGAAATCTGGGAGAAAAGGGCACGCTGGTTTTCCCGGAGGCTGACATCCGGCCGAGGACGGACGAACACCCACCGGTGCTCTCCCTCAAGGAATCCACGAAACTCCAGCACACCGGAGGGACGATGGAGGAGCAGAAACGCCTCACCCCGTGCCTCAATCTCGTTCAGGAAGGCAAAAATCTCATGCCGGCGGAGGCGTTCCCAGAGATACGCGCCGCCTCGGGAGAAAAGTTCCTGCACCCGGGCGTTTTCCGCCAGGACTTTCCCCTCCCGGTCCAGAACAAGCACGCCTTCCTGGAGACGGTCCGCCCAGGCCGGGAGACGGGGCATCCTTCAGACAATGGGGGTGAAGGACAGCCGGGAGACCAGTTCCTCCCGGTGGGTATCCACAAAGTCCATCCACTGCGCCCACAGGTCCCGGAAGGCGAGGAACTGCTCAAAGGGATCGTTTTTCAGAAAAGGTTTTTCCAGGGCCAGGGTGATGTTGGCCAGGGCCTCTTTCGCGCTCTCCGCATCCCCCTCCGCAAGATATTCCACCGCCAGCACCTCGCTGGCCCGGAGGACCCGGTCCTCAAAATCCTCCCGGAGATAGATGCCGGGATAAGGGTCCAGCTCCTCCACCAGCACCTCCCGCATGCCCATTCTGGGGGTCTGCCGGCGGAGTTTTTCCCGCTCAACCAGAAATCGCACGATATCTTCCCGCATCTGGCGCCAGACCGGATGGGTTTTCGGAGGTGGCAGGTGAAGGATCCGGAGGGTGTTGTCCAGGAAAAAGTCAAAGTGAAACATCCGGGCGTTGATCAGATAGTCAATGTCTTCCCCCCGGGGCACCTGGGGATCAAAGGGAATCTGGCAGAACATCTCCCGGTGGAGGATCATGGCCCCGCCAAACACAAAGGGCGTTTCCTTCAGTCGTGGCGGGGAGCCGATCACCTTCCGGAAGGCCGCGTTCATGGCCTCCACCTTCCCCCAGATCCGGGCCCAGGGATGATGGGAAGGGCGGAGATAGAATTCTCCTTCCCGGTTCACGTAATAGCCCGCCACACCGTACACCATCCGACCCCCCAGGGGTTTCCCGATGAACGTCGTGGCTCGCTCCACCCAGTCCCCATCCAGAAAGACCTCGTCGTCGTCCACAAAAAGCACCACGTCGGCATCTGCCAGGAAAGCTCCCCAGAGGCCGGCGTTCCGGATATTGCCGTAGCCATGAAACACCGTGAAGGGAAGAAACTGGGACTGTTCTTTCTCCTCCAGATACCGGCGAAGGGCATGACTCGCCCGGGGCCCCAGCACACGCACCGGGACCCCCTCGGGGACGTGCCGGCGCACCAGGCGCTCCACCCGGGGCTCCACTTCATCGGCAATGTCGTCCGAAACCGCCACCACCACAATCACCAGTTCAAAATCTTTGCTGGCAAGAACGTTCAGGCTTTCCAGCGTGCGTCCAAGAGTGCCTTCGCGGTCCAGGGGGGTGGGATGGTCATAAACGTCGTCCCCCTCCACCCATCCCCGCTGGCTCCGGCGGCTCCAGTATGTGGGAATCACCATGACTTTTTTCACAGCAGCACCTCCCCGGCATGGCGAAGGCCGGCCGGAAGGGCATGGATCCGGCGGGCCGCCTGAACGGCCAGATTGGCCGTCACCTCATCTCCCGGCATCCCCCCTTCCACCCGGACCGTAAAAGACGGTTCCCCATCCACCCGGATCTCGTCCCGGGGCGATGGGATCCCCACCGCCATTTCCAGGTGAAGCACCACCCGCTCGTGCAGACCCTCAAATCCGCGCACCACCTGGCGTATTCCCCGGACCTGTCCGGGCTCAATGGTCACAAATCGTGTGCATTCATACCGTTCTGCCACAAGCGGTGCAAGGTTTTCTTCTACCCGGGTAAGGGAAAACCCCAGAAGCCTCGCCAGCAGATGGGCTGATTCCACAAGGCCCACATGGCCCAGTTCCTCCCGGCGGGCCTCAAATTCCTCCGGCATCAATCCCGCTCCGATCTTGCGCTGGAGGGGTTCCCGCCGATAACGGGCTTCCTGAAACCGGAACACTTCCACCCGCTGGATGTGCAGGCTTGAGCGGGCCAGAAAAGCGGGCAGGACGTCCATCACAAACCCCGGATTCACCCCCACACCGACCACAGAGACTCCCTTGCGACGGGCAACCTCGTCCAGATGCCGGGAAGCCTCCGGATGGTGAGCCCAGGGATAGGCCAGTTCTTCTGTGGTGGAAACCACGTGCATGCCCCGCTCAATCAGGAGGAGAAGGTCCGGCAGCACATCGGGAAGATGAGAACGGGTGTGGTGCAGGGCAAGGGTAGCCCGGGGTGCCCGGGCAATTTCCCCATACACCTGAACCCCGATGGGCTCTCCGCCGACGATTTCTCCTGCATCCTTACCCACCCACTCCGGCCGAATGTCCACCACCCCCACGAGTTCCAGCCCGGGATCTTCCAGAACTCTGCGGGCCACCGCCTGGCCAATGGGTCCAAATCCTATGAGGAGGACCGAAGCCATGGTTCTGCCTCCGGACGGACATAGGTCGGGAGAACCCGGTAAACCTCCTGAACGTCCTTCCGGATGGCCTCTTTGAGCTCGTCCAGGGAAGAAAACTTCTGCTCATCCCGGAGATAGCACACAAAGTCCAGCGTCACCTGCTCACCGTAGAGATCCCCTTCAAACCCCAGGATGTGGGCTTCCACCACAGGTTCAGGGGCCGGGGACGCATCCACGGTGGGGCGGAACCCCACGGAGATGGCCGCAGGGCGGGTCATCCCCTGAAAACGGGCCCATCCTGCATAGATACCCACTCTGGGAAGGAGTTTCCAGGGGTGCACCTCCAGATTGGCCGTGGGATAACCGAGTTTGCGGCCAAGCCCCTTCCCGCGAATCACCTTTCCAGGAACGGAATAAGGTGCGGAGAGCATGGCGTTGGCTTTCTGCAGATCCCCCTCTCGCAGGAGGGTGCGAATCCGCTCGCTGTTCACCACCTCCCCCTCCAGCCGCACAGGCGGAACCACGAGGAGAGAAAGATCCAGGGATTCCACCCGGTTCGCCAGCCATGCTGCGTCGCCCTCCCGGCGGTGTCCGAATCGGTGATTGTATCCCATCACCACCGCACGGGCACCCAGACGGGTTTTCAGATCCCGGAGGAAATCCTCTGCCGGGATTTTCAGCGTTTTCTCAATGGGCAGTTCTGAGGCGATATCCACTCCGGCGATTTCAAAGGCTTCCCGTTTTTCCTCCGGAGTGAAAAGCTGTGACCGGCGGGGTTCGGGCAGGAAGCGAGGGGAAAAGGGGAAATACAGCACCACCGAGGGCACCTGAAACCGGGAGGCCAGCCAGCGCACCCATCCGATAAGCTCCCGATGGGCCCGGTGGAGACCGTCAAAGGTCCCCACCACCACCACCGACCCGTCCAGCCGGAGTTCCTGAAAAGAAAGGAACCGCGTCATCGTCTGCGCTCCTCAACCGGAAGAAGCCGTTCCGGATAAAGCCCTTCCCAGGTCAGCATCCCGATCCCGAGAAAGTGCCCCTCCGGATCATACACCCGCACGTGCTGGAACATGGTGGTTCCTCGCTGGGCCAGGGCGTGGAGAGAAACCCGGTTCCCGTTGACGAATCGCACCACCCCCCGGGGTTTGAGGACCACACGTCCCAGATGACGAAGCCCCTCATCCAGAGGAAGCACCCGTTCCCGGAGGGCTTCCTCGTCCTCCAGGGGTGTGGCCTCTTCCACCCGGTAAGGACCGATGGCCACCCGCCGGAGTTCCTCCACCACCCCCACCGTTCCGAGGGCTTCGGCGATATCCCGGGCGAGGGAGCGGATATAGGTCCCCTTGGACACCCGGGTCCTCAGAAAAAGGCGTTCGGGTTCCATATCCAGCAGTTCCAGTTCATAAATCGTCACCCGCTTCTTCCCGGGACTCACCAGCACCCCTTCCCGGGCAAGCTCATACAGGCGCTTTCCCTGGATTTTTTTCGCTGAAAAGGCCGGTGGTGCCTGATCAATCTCCCCACGGAACTTCCGGAGAGCCTGCTCCACCTTTTCCCGGGTCAGGGGAGGCACATCCTTCCTCACCAGCACCTCCCCCGTGAGGTCCAGGGTGTCGGTGAGCACCCCCAGGCGGAAGGTGGCCAGATAGGTCTTGGGCAGATCCATCAAAAAGGGAAGGAACCGGGTGGCTTTTCCGATCCCCAGAATAAGGAGTCCGGTGGCATGGGGATCCAGGCTCCCCGAATGGCCCACCTTCCGGATCCCCAGAAGTTTCCGGATCCGGTCCACCACCCCGTGGGAGGTGATCCCTTTGGGCTTGTCAATCAAAAGGAATCCGTCCATTCGCTTTCCTCCACATAAACGAATCGGAACACCGGGGCTTTCCGGATATAAAGCTCTTTCCCCACCCGGCGGCGGAGTTCTCCCTGAAGGGCCTCCAGACGTTGTTGAGCCGCTTTCCGATCTTCCTCGGTTCCGAAGAGAAGGGAATAAAACACCCGGGCCTCTTCCAGATCGTCCCGCACATCAATCCGGTGGAGGCTCACCCGGCGAAGCAGCGGATCGTCCATCTCCAGAAAAATGTCTGCCAGAACCTTACGCAGCTCTTCACCAAGGCGCTCTCCTCTCCGAAAGGGTCGCATCACTCCCGCACCACGAGTTCCCGGGACGCTTTGGCCTCGTTCAGACGCCGGACCGGCGTGGTATGGGGCGCCTCTTTCAGAAGTTCCGGCTGTTCGCGGGCTTCCTGGACCACCTTCTTCAGCACATCGGCATAGCGCTCCAGCGTCTCCCGCGTTTCGGTTTCGGTGGGCTCCACCATGAAGGCTTCCGGCACGATCAGAGGGAAATACACGGTGGGCGCATACACCCCATAATCCAGAAGCCGTTTGGCCACGTCAATGGCCCGAACGCCTGTCTCTTTCTTGAGCCGGGCCAGACTCACCACAAACTCGTGCATGGGCGGCAGGGGAGAAGCGGGCTCAAAAAGGTTTTTGACCAGATGGAAAAGGTAATTGGCGTTGAGCACGGCGTTCTCCGCCACTTCCCGGAGTCCTTCCGGTCCCAACCGGCGGACATAGGCATAGGCCCGCACCATCACCAGGAAATGCCCCCAGAATCCCAGAACCTTCCCGATGGATTGGGGCGCATCAAAGGAAAAGCGCAGGATTCCGTCCTCGTCTTCCACGATCCGGGGCACAGGAAGAAAAGGCTCCAGATGGGCTTTCACCACCACCGGGCCTGCCCCGGGACCGCCACCGCCGTGAGGTGTGGAAAAGGTTTTGTGGAGGTTGATGTGCATGGCGTCCACCCCCACATCCCCCGGACGAACGTAACCCAGCAGAGCGTTGAGGTTGGCCCCGTCCATATACACCAGCCCTCCCGCCTGGTGCACGGCCTCCACGATTTCCCGGATCTGCACCTCAAAGAGCCCCAGCGTGTTGGGGTTGGTGATCATCAGGGCGGCCACGTCTTCCGAAAGGCGTTCCTTCAGCGCGGCAAGATCCACCAGCCCCTCCGGCGTGGAAGGGATGGAGACGCTCTCATACCCCGCCAGGGTGGTGGAAGCCGGGTTGGTGCCGTGGGCGGAGTCTGGCACCAGCACGATTTTCCGGGGGTTTCCCTGCGCGGTATGGTAGGCCCGGATCATCAGAAGAGCGGTGAGCTCTCCCTGGGCACCGGCAGCGGGCTGAAGGGTGGCAGCGTCCATCCCGGTGATGGCGGTGAGGGCTTCCTCCAGAGCCTTCATCAGTTTCAGAGCCCCCTGGACGGTCTCTTCCGGCTGGAGGGGATGGATCGCCAGAAATCCGGGCAGCCGGGCGAGGTGCTCGTTCACCCGGGGGTTGTGTTTCATCGTGCAGGATCCAAGAGGATAGATCCCCAGATCCAGGTGGTAGTTCGCCCGGGAGAGGCGAACAAAGTGCCGGATCACCTCGGGCTCGGAGACCTCGGGAAGTTCCAGGTCCAGATGCCGTTGCAGGGCGGTGGGAATTTCTTTCGGAACATCCGGAAAAGCCCCGTCATCCATCTCCAGCCCGCGGCGACCGGGGCGAGAGAGCTCAAAGATGGTAGGCTCAAAAGGTCTGGTCATGGATTGCCTCCCCGAAAGAGCCGGATCTCCAGACTGTCCACCGTGCTTGAAGAAAACTGAAGGTGAAGTTTTTCGCGGGCAAGACCCGTGGAGAGGAGTTTTTTGCCCAGGCTGGCGGCTCTGCGGGCCGCCAGGTCATAGCCCGGATCCCGACCCCGCCGGTATGCAGGGATCCACACTTCCACCCGGGAAAGACCCGTGTCCGAAAGGTTCTGGAAAAGCTCCTGGAGGGCGGCGTTGGCCCCGGAAGCCAGGCGGGGGCTGTTTCTCCGGAAAATCTGATTGATCTGAAAGGCAAAGCGCTGGGGCAACACCGCCTGCCGCTCCTCTTCCAGGACCTTCCGGGTGCTTTCGGGAAGGACCACCTCCACGGGTTTTGCCGAAGGGCGCAGTTCCCGGAGTTTCCGGGCCAGAAGAAGATTATCTTCTTTGAGATCTTCCACCGCCTGAACCAGTGGACGCCAGCGCTCCACATAAAAATACGCCCCGAACCCCGCGAGCACCACCGTGGTCAGGAAGAAAAAAAGCGTGGAGAGTTTCATGTGCCCTTCCGGCGGCCTTCAATGAAGCGGTCCAGGAGCTCCGGCGTGAGATGGGTATGCTGCTCCCCATCCAGAATCCCGGCCGGCGCCCCGTCGCACAGACCGATGCATTCCACCTGCTCAAAGGAGAACAGGCCGTCTTCCGTAATCTCGCCTTCCTCCACACCGAGCCGCACCTTCAGGTGTTCCACCAGATCCATGGCGCCGTTGAGGAGGCAGGAAAGGTTGGTACAGAGATACAGACGGTGGCGTCCCTTGAACTCAAAGTCAATGAAATGGTAATAACTCCCGGTCTGGACCAGGATGCCCTGGGGAACACCCAGCACTTCGCTGATCAGCGCAAGGCTTTCCGGGGTGACATACCCGAAGGTCTCCTGGGCGGCAAGCAGCGAAGGAAGAATGGCCGTATGGCCCTTAGGGAAGCGCTTCCGGATCTCCTCAACCTTTTTGCGAAAGTCTTCCAGAGTCGGGGTGCTCATCGGTCCACCTCTCCAAAAACGGGATCAAAACTCCCGATGATGGCCACCACGTCCGCCACCAGATGTCCGGGAAGGATATGCTCCAGCGCCTGAAGATTCACGAAGGAAGGGGGGCGAACCCGGAACCGGTAAGGCCGGGGTGAACCGTCCGAGACGATGTAATATCCCAGTTCCCCCTTGGGCGCTTCCACCCCCACATACACCTCTCCCGGCGGGGGCGAAAACCCTTCCGAGACCAGTTTGAAATGGTGGATCAGCTCCTCCATGCCCCGATAAACCTGGTCCTTGGGTGGGGGCACGATCTTGAAATCGTCAAGAAGAACCGGTCCCTCCGGCATCCGGTCCAGCAGCTGGTTCAGGATCCGGACCGATTCCCGCATCTCGTCCATCCGGACCATATAC
>WFYF01000087.1 GCA_015490255.1 Caldifarciminota bacterium | reverse complement strand
GATTAATTTACTTTTTGAATCTGGGAAGAGGAGGAATAGAAGGTAAGAATATGTTGGTTATAAATGCTATAATGGGTCCCATTACTAAATCTCAGAAACCGAAAGGTATAAAATTAGGATTGTTATCTTCACTATGAGGGGGTACTATGAGGGGGTATATGGTAAATGGACAATTTCAATTAGACCAGTCCTTTGATACCGAACCAAAACAAAAACTTCAACCCCCCTCAGAAGACCAAGAATTCCAAAAATGGTATGAATCATTGAGTAATGAAGAGTAAGGAAGCATTGAAGGAGTTGTATGAATTATGCGGAGGAGATGCGTTGAGAATTCCACCAGCACCTTGATCATCCCCCAGAAACACCACCACCGCCCCTTCCACATTCCAGATTTCTACATGCCCCCGCCGAACACGCCGCTCCGGCCAATAAGAACATCCACAGCCCGCGCGAGGGAGAAACTTTCTCATCCACTGAACAGAAAGGAACCTGACGAAACTTACGGCGCCTCGTATTCCGGAGAATAGCGCTTCAGCCGCCCTTTCAGCGTCCCGAAAAAGAACTTCGCGGTGATCTGCACGGGAATCCGCCAGGCATCGTCCGTGATCCACACGAACATGTCCCCGGACGTGTTCAGGATGTTCTTCCCCTCAAATTCGGGCTTGAGAACCAGCGTGGGCATGGGCACCCCCTGCAACACCAGGGTGTCCCGGCGGACCACCCGCACGGGCAGGATGCTGGAACGGTGATCCACGTGATAGGGCAGAAAAAGCGTGTCTCCCACGTCAAGAGAGTCCACGAGGCGGACGTAATAGAACACCGCCAGGGGATCCAGCGCCCCGGGGGGAACCCCCCGCACCGTGTCCGGCGCCTTGCCCGGGGAGGTGTAGACCGCGAAGGAATCCTCCGAGAAATAATCAATCACCCGCTGATAGGTCTTCCCCCCTTCCCGAAGGTCCTTCTCATACCGGAGACTGGCCCGCCGGGCGGTGTCCATCCAGGAATAGATCCAGTCCGCCACGCTGTAGACCCAGCCGAAACTCCCTGCCGTTTTGGCAAACAGGGAAAGCTTATAGGCCTCCCGACCCCGGAGGGTGTCCAGCCCGTGGCTGCGCAGCACAAGCTCCCCGGCATAGAGAAACCCGAAATGCACGTCCATCACGATGGTTTCCCCCCCGCCCAGCAGGGCCTCCACCCCTGTGTTCCAGGATAGAAGCAGCAGGAGCCCGCCCATCATGTCAGGGCGTCCTTCAGCCGCACATAGGTGGCCTCCAGCGCCTCCGGAATCACCTTGGTGTCCGCGATCACGGGCATAAAGTTCGTATCCCCCTGCCACCGCGGCACGATATGAAGATGAAGGTGCTGGTCAATCCCCGCCCCCGCGATGCGTCCCAGGTTCATCCCCAGATTAAACGCATGGGGGGAAAAGACCTCCCGCAGCACCCGGAGGGCCTTCTGCGTCAGATGGTCCATGGCCAGGAGTTCCTCATCCCGGAGGTCCTCATATCGGGCCACATGCCGCAGGGGCGCCACCATGAGATGGCCGCTGTTGTAGGGGAATTTGTTGAGCATCAGGAGGGCGTGGTCCGTTTTCACAAGAAGCAGATTCTCCGGAGAGGGCGCCTGCTCCGCCACCCGGCAGAACAGGCAGGTCTTCTCCTCGTCCACCCGGGAAAGATAGACCATCCGCCAGGGCGCCCAGAGCACCTTCATCCGATCACCCCGAGCTCTCGTCCGACCTTGGCAAACACCTCAAGCGCGAAATATAGATCCTCTTTCGTGTGGGTCGCCGAGAGCATCACCCGGATGCGGGCCTTGCCGCGGGGCACCGTGGGATAGCCGATGGCCTGGGCGAAAATCCCTTCTTCAAAGAGACGGCGGGAAAATGCTTGTGCGAGTTTCGCATCCCCCAGCATCACGGGCGTGATGGGGGTCACACTTTTGCCCAGGTCAAAGCCCAGTTTCCGCATTTCCTCCTTGAAATACCGGGTGTTGTCCCACAGCCGGTCCACCAGTTCGGTGGAGGCGTTCAGGATGTCCACCGCGGCGATGCAGGCGGCCACATCGGGCGGGGTCACGGCGCTGGAGAAGAGGAAGGGCCGGGCCTTCTGGCGCAGATATTCCACGAGTTCCCGGGAACCGGCCACATAGCCTCCCACCACGCCGAAGGCTTTGGAAAGGGTTCCCACCTCCACGTCCACCCGGCCATGCAGGCCGAAGTGGTCCACGATGCCCCGGCCCCCGTGACCGAGCACACCTTCCCCGTGGGCGTCGTCCACCATCAGGATGGCGCCGTATTTCTCCGCCAGATCTGCAATCTCGGGCAGGGGCGCGATGTCCCCATCCATGGAGAACACGCCGTCCGTGACGATGAGCATCCGACGGTATTTTCCCTGGGCTTCCCTGAGCTTCTCTTCCAGGTCTTTCGGGTCGTTGTGGGCATACCGGATGATCTCTGCCCGGGAGAGGCGACACCCGTCAATGATGGACGCGTGGTTGAGTTCGTCGGAAAAAATGGCATCCCCCCGTCCCACGAGGGCGGGAATGGTGGCCAGGTTGGCGTTGAATCCGCTCTGGAAGGAGATCACCGCCTCCGCCCCCTTGAAGGCCGCAAGTTTCTCCTCAAGCTCCAGATGGAGTTTCATCGTCCCCGCAATGGTGCGCACCGCCCCCGGCCCCACGCCGTATTCGTCAATGGCCTTTTTCGCCGCCTCCCGCAGCGCGGGGTGATTGGCAAAGCCCAGATAGTTGTTGGAGCACATGTTCAGCACCCGCTTCCCGTCCACCACGATCCAGGCTCCCTGCGGGCTCTCCAGGGTGCGGATGTGAACATACAACCCCGCATCCTTCAGATCCTGAATTTCCGACGGAATAAAGTCCAGGCCAGGCATCATGGACCTCCTTTTTGGGTCACCGGTGAAGCATGTCCTCAAGATCCCGGATCAGTTCCCGGTATTCGTAAATCTCCTTGATGAGTTTCTGCATGGCCTCCTGATCCGGTTCTTCCTCCCGTTCCAGACTCTCAAAGAACGCCTGGCCCAGCCGGGCATAGGCATCCCGCAGCTCCTCCCGCAGCCGGATCAGATGATAGCGGGTGCGCAGTTCTTCCAGCGTCTCCCGGGCCTTCATGGCCGTCTCTTCAACGAACTGACGGAAGAATTCCCGCCAGACCCGAACTTCCCGACGAATCCTTTCCTCGTGCATGGTCCGCCTCCTTTATGCCGGGGTCAGATACCCTGCCAGAATGGTCCGCACCTTATCCTGAAACCGGACCGTCACCTGGTCCCCCTCCACCTTCAGGACCTGACCATATCCGAAACGCTTGTGCAGCACCCGCGTCCCCCGCCGGAAGGGGGCCGCGGTCGGTTCGGGCTGGACGGCTTCCCGCTCCACAGGCGCGGGACCAAACCCCTCCAGTTCCAGGGGTTCTTTGAGTTCTTCCGGGATTTCCCGAAGGAAGCGGGAGGCCTCCAGAACGGGATAGAACCGGCGCATCCCCCGGGTGCGGGCCCAGAAG
>WFYF01000086.1 GCA_015490255.1 Caldifarciminota bacterium | reverse complement strand
GAACTGGTACCGGTCCTGAATCCGGATACGGCGGTGTTCACCCTGCTTGCCGGGCTGTATCTCCTCTCGGGCGTCCGGGCGGGGCGTCTGGGGAAGGAACTCT
The DNA here is from genome assembly GCA_015490255.1 of Caldifarciminota bacterium. Lineage (GTDB taxonomy): Bacteria > Hydrothermota > Hydrothermia > S141-80 > S141-80 > S141-80. The sequence goes on along the minus strand of WFYF01000086.1, from coordinate 2,078 downwards.
GGCTCGCCCTTCCGCTGCGGCGCTACACCGCAGATCACCTGGATTACGTGGTGCTGGCCCTGGAAGCCCTCCGGGATCATGTGCCCCTCCTCCCGGATCTGGAACTTCTGAACGTGCCCCGTCGGGGTTTTGAGACGGAAGAGGCCCGTCTGGTTCCCACCCGGCCTTTCCTCCCCCGGCTGGAAGAGGAGGTCCTGGACCTGGGGAACATCCCGCCCTACCGGATCAAACACGTGGAGATCGCGGTCCAGAAATCCCGGGAGCGCCGGGAAGAAGCCATCCGGGAGGCCGGATACAACACCTTTTTGCTCAAAAGTGAAGACGTGTATATTGACCTTCTGACCGATTCCGGGACCTCCGCCCAGAGCGCGGAGCAGTGGAGGGCTCTGATCGGCACACCGGAGTCCTGGAATTACGCCCGGGCCTTTGATCTCTTCCGGGAGGCGGTGGAAGAGGTCTTCGGCATGCCCTATGTGGTGCCCACCCATCAGGGCCGGGCGGCGGAGCATATCCTGTCCCAGACCCTTATCCGTCCGGGCCAGTTCGTGATCAACAACATGTATTTCACCACCACCCGGGAGCATCAGGAACGGGCGGGCGGCGTTTTTGTGGACCTCATCCGCCCGGAGGCCCACGATCCCACAAATCCCCATCCCTTCAAGGGAGACCTGGATCTGGATGCGGTGAAGCGCTTCATTGAGGAGAAAGGGCCGGAGAACATCGCCTATATCTGCCTGGAGATGAACGTGAACATGGCGGGCGGACAGCCGGTTTCCCTGGCCGCCACCCGGAAACTCGCCGAAATCGCCCGGAGTTACGACATCCCCCTGATCTTTGACGCCACCCGTTCGGCGGAAAACGCCTATTTCATCCAGCAGCGGGAGCCCGGTCAGGAAGGCCGGCCGGTGCGGGAAATCCTGCGGGAGCTCATGAGCTACGCCGATGGGCTCACGTTCTCGGCCAAGAAGGACGTTCTGGTGAACATCGGAGGGTTTGCGGCCCTCCGGGATGAGCGCCTTTACCGGCGGATGCTGCGCTTCATGCGCTATTTTGAAGGGGAAAGCGCCAATGGCGGTCTGGCGGCCCGGGATCTCGTGGCCATGGCGGTGGGCATGCGGGAGATGGTGGAGGATCAGTATATCCGGTCCCGGGTGGAGCAGACCCGGCGTCTGGGGCAGGCGCTGCTGGATGCGGGGGTTCCCATCGTGGTGCCGGTGGGGGGGCACGCGGTGTATCTGGACGCGAAGCGTTTTCTGCCCCATCTGGAACAGAAGGTGTTCCCCGCGCAACGACTGGCGGCGGAAATCTATGTGGAAAGCGGCGTGCGGACGATGGAGCGGGGGACGGTTTCGGCCGGAAGAGATCCGGAAACCGGTGACCATCGCTATCCGAAACTGGAGCTGGTGCGGGTGACCCTGCCCCGGCGGGTCTACACCGCAAGTCATATGGACGTGGTGGTGGAAGGAATCCTGGGGGTGTGGGAACGGCGGGAGTCCATTCCGGGGCTGCGGATGGTGTATGAGCCGCCCACCCTCCGGTTCTTCACCGCACGGTTTGAGAGCCTGTGATGCTGCGCCGATACCTGCGAGGCCGACGGCTTGCCCGGGGGCTGGTGGTGGAAGCCCTCTACCGCCAGGATGTGGTGGGTGGAAAGGCCGGCGACCACCTGGAAGAGATTCTGTCCCGTGAACAGGTGGCACCGCCGCTGGAAGCCTTTGCGCGGGAAATCCTTTCGGCGTATGTGCGGAGCGCGGAGAGTGTGGATGCCCTGATCGCCCGGTTTCTTGAGAACTGGAAGTTTGAGGAAATCCGACCGCTGGAGCGCTCCATCCTCCGGATGGCCACCGCCGAACTCCTCCACCTGGACACGCCCGTCCCGGTGGTAATCAACGAAGCGGTGGAACTGGTGAAAGTCTTCTGCGGTGAAGAACCCCGGGCCTTGGTGAACGGCGTGCTGGATGCCATCGCACGGGAGCGGAACCTCACATGATCTGGGGGGTGATCGCCGATATCCACGGCAATCTGGAGGCCCTTCAGGTGGCCCTGGAGCATCTGCTCCACCGGGAGCAGGTGGAGGG
>WFYF01000085.1 GCA_015490255.1 Caldifarciminota bacterium | reverse complement strand
GCCTTTGGGGACAGCCGGCTGTATGTGGAAAAATACATTGACCGGCCCCGCCACGTGGAAATTCAGGTTCTGGGAGATCGCCACGGCAATGTGGTCCACCTGTTTGAGCGGGAGTGCTCCATCCAGCGCCGGCATCAAAAACTGGTGGAAGAGGCCCCTTCCCCGGCCCTCACCCCTGAACTGCGGGATGCCATGGGAGAGGCGGCCGTGAAGGCGGCCCGGGCCATCGGATACGACTCCGCCGGCACGGTGGAGTTCCTCCTGGATGACAGGACCCGGGAGTTCTATTTCATTGAGATGAACACCCGGATCCAGGTGGAACACCCCGTCACCGAGATGATCACAGGCCTGGATCTCGTGAAATGGCAGATCCGGATCGCCCGGGGGGAAGCCCTGCCATTCCGGCAGGAAGACCTCACCTTCCGGGGTCATGCCATTGAGATCCGGATCAACGCGGAAGACCCCTTCCAGGACTTTGCCCCCTGCCCGGGAAAGATTGAGGCCCTTCACCTTCCCGGAGGACCGGGCATCCGGGTGGACACCCATATTTACGCGGGATACACCGTTCCGGCCTTTTACGACTCCCTGATCGCCAAGGTGATCGCCTGGGGTGAAACCCGGGACGAGGCCATCCGGCGAATGCTCCGGGCGCTGGACGAATGGTATCTCATCGGTTTCCCGACCACCGCGTCCCTTCACCGGAAAATTCTGGAACACCCCGGGTTTCAGAGCGGAGCCATCCACACCCACTTTCTGGACGAAATCCTGGAAGGGCCATGAATCTGCTTGCGCCCTGGATCGTCAAACTGGGCCAGCTTACCGTGCTCTTCTATGAGGCCCTTCTGGCCCTCCGGGAAATCCACAAAACCCCCCGGCTTGTGCTGCAGGAAATTGAAAAGATCGGGGTGAACTCCCTGCCCGTGGTGATCCTCACGTCTCTGTTCATCGGGATGGTCTCGGCCGTCCAGACCGCCTATCAGGTGAAGGATTTCGTGCCCCTGGAATATCTGGGGGTGGGAATTGCCAAGGCGGTGCTCATTGAACTGGGGCCGGTGATCACCGCTCTGGTGGTGGCAGGCCGCAGCGGCGCAGGGATTGCCGCCGAGATCGGGAGCATGCGGGTGACCGAGCAGATTGACGCCCTCACCGTGATGGGGATCAATCCGGTGCGTTATCTCGTCCTGCCCCGCCTCATCGCCGGGGTCGTGTCCCTTCCCCTCCTCACCGTGTTCGCCGAAGCCTCCGCTATCATGGCCGCTGCCGTGGTGAGCAAAGTGGTCCTGTTCGTGCCCATGTCCCTCTATTTCACCGGTATCCAGATGTTTTTCGCCCCGGTGGACCTCTGGGGAGGCCTGGCCAAAAGCGTGGTTTTTGGCGGAATTATTGCCCTGATGGGCTCCTTCCACGGGTATTACGCCGAGGGCGGTGCCACCGGAGTGGGCCGGGCCACCACCGAGGCCGTGGTGAGCTCCTCCGTGCTCATCCTGGCCGCGGATTACATTCTGGGAACCCTGATCTACGGATGATCCGGTTTGAGGGGGTCTGGAAATCCTTTGAGGGACGGCCCGTCCTGAAGGGCATCTCCTTCACCATCACCCCGGGAGAGATGGTGGCCATCCTGGGCAAAAGCGGCACCGGGAAAACCGTCACCATCAAGCACATCCTGGGGCTTCTGCGCCCCGATCGGGGCAGGGTGTTCGTGGAGGATGTGGACGTCACCCGGGCTTCCCGCCGGACGCTGAACGCTCTGCGCCGGCGGTTCGGCTATGTGTTTCAGGGGGCCGCGCTGTTTGATTCCCTCACCGTGTATGAAAATCTGGCCCTCCCTCTCAAAGAACGGGGCTGGCCCCGGGAGAAACGGGACGAGGCCATCCGGTGGGCGCTGGAGATGGTGGGCCTTGGGGGCACGGAGGACCTGTATCCGGCGGAGATGTCCGGGGGCATGCGCAAACGAGCAGGCATCGCCCGGGCCATCGTGGCCCGGCCGGATTATCTCATCTACGACGAACCCACCTCGGGCCTGGACCCGGTCACGGCAGACCGGATCAACGACCTGATGCTCTATCTCAAAGAGCAGCTGGACGTCACGGGGGTGATGGTCACCCACGATCTGGTGAGCGCCCTCAAGGTGGCGGACCGGCTGATCCTTCTGGAGGAAGGGGAAATCGCGGTGGACATTCCCGTGGACCGGGCTTTTGAAGAGAGCCATCCGGCCTTCCGGGCTTTCCTGAAAGCCGCCGGCCTCCTGGAGCGGCAAACCTGACAGGAGGGAAGGCATGCTCTGGAGAAGGGAACCCTTCGGGCGGGATCCCCTGGCGGATGCCCCACCCCTCCAGGCCATCCTTCGTCTCACCCTGATGTTCGTTCTCCTGGGGGTGGGCATCCTCCTGTTCAACCTCTGGGACACCTGGGCCGTCCAGCGGGTGCAGAACTGGATGAGCACCACGGGCCGGGTGGTGAAGGTGGAGGTCCGGTCAGGAAACCGTCGGGGATCTCTGCGGGTGGTCTATACCTATCGGGTCTGGGGAAAGACCTACACCGGAGACCGCTACAGCCCCACCGCCCGCAACGCTCCCCTCTCCATGCAGAACCGCTATCGGCCGGGACAGCTCGTCCGGGTTTTCTTTGATCCCCGTCGTCCCGAACGTTCCGTTCTGGTACGCTACGATCCCACCGGAAGGGCCTCCCCCATGTGGCGAAGCCTCGCTCTCATGCTCATCGTTCTGGCTCCGGTTTTCGCCCTGTCAGCCTGGATTTCCATCCGGCTGTTCCCCTACCGGGTGGGCCGGTGGCGGTTTTGAGGTCCGGCCCGGATCCTCTGGAAACCCGGGGGGGAGAGATTTTCCGGGATCTGGAAGAGCGTTTGACAGTCAAAAACAGGGCCTGTATGATTAGAGCATGAAACTCAACATTTCCCGAAGGCTGGACTATGCGGTCCGGATTCTCACGGAGCTCACCCTCCATGCGGGGAAGGTGGTGCCTTCCCGCCAGATTTCTGAAAACCAGCACATACCCTTTCCCTATCTCCAGAAAATCGTGAACCAGATGGCAGGGGTGGGGCTGGTGCGCACCCTCCGGGGGAAAGAGGGCGGTGTGATCCTGAACGTGGATCCGGAGCGCATCACCCTGCTGGACATCCTTCGGCTGCTTGGAGAGATGGACCCCACCGGGGGGATCTGTCTGGTGGGCGTGGAGGAGTGCCCCGTGTATGAGACGTGCGGGGCACACACGGTATGGGACGAGGTCTATCGTCTGATGCTCTCCTACGCCTCCCGGATCACCCTCAAAGAACTCGCGGAGAAGTCCCTGCAAGGCCATGGGATACGGAACCACGCTTGAAGTGTCCATCATTGGGGGCGGTTTTGCCCGGTGGAGTTACCGGGGCCCGCAGGTGCCCCGGGGTGTGATTGCCTGGGCCTATGTGGAAGGGGAAGATCACCCCACGCCGGTGAAGGTGCGGGGGACATCGTCCAAACCTTCGGAAGGCCGGGTTCTCCGGATGGAGCCCATGCCCCGGGAGACCAAGCTCCGGTTGCTCAAAAACATGACCCGGGCCTTCCTGTGGGAGCACGGCTACAAGAACCTGCGCATCGTACGAACGGAGCTCAACGAACAGGTGGGGCACGTGCATTTTGTCTATATTGCGGACGACCGTCACCAGCTGGACCACCTCGTGCGCACGCTTTCTAAAAAGCTTCATCTCAAGGTGACTTTTGAGCAGATGGGCACGCGGGATCACGCCCGGTGGATGGGCGGTATTGACGTGTGCGGGCGGGAGCTGTGCTGCACCCTGTTCATGAAGGAGATTCCCAGCGTATCCCTGGATATGGCCCGCAAGCAGTTCCTCTTTGTGGCACCGGACCGCCTCACGGGCGTGTGCGGACGGTTGATGTGCTGCCTGCGGTATGAACTGCCGGTGTATGAGGAACTTCACCGGCGTCTGCCCAAAATCGGTGCGGTATACAGGGATCCGGAAGGGGTGGAGCTCCGGGTGGTGAAGGTGATGCACCTCCAGGAGCGTGTGGAGCTTGTGGATCCGGACGGCGGTGCCCGGGAGATGACCCTGGAGGAACTGCTCCAGCTGGAGCCTGTTGCCGCTCCGGCAGCGTCTTCACGGAGGGAGAAGAAACCATGAGCTCCAGGGAGTTCATGGAGATTCTGGAAGTCGGGGAGGGGGCTCTCTTTTCCCCGCCGGATGTGGAAGGCTTTCGTGCCACTGCCCGGGGGAAAAACCGTGCTCTGGTGCCCAAACTCATGACCGAACGGGAGGCGGTGGAACGGTTTGTCCAGGATGGGGACTACATCGCAGTTGAGCTCTATGGGACGGTCCGGGCGCCCCTTTCCATCATCCGGGAAATCGTCCGGCAGGGCAAGAAAAATTTGAAGGTGGCCGGTCAGGGTCTTCTGGAAGTGGACTTCCTTCTGGCGGCGGGGCTGGTGGAAGCCCTGGATCTCACCTATGTGGGCTATGAGGTGCTGGGTCTTTCCAGCATTCTCCGTCGGGCGGTGGAGAGCGGACAGGTGCGGGTGACGGAGTGGTCCAACGGTGCGCTCTCCTGGCGATTCAAAGCGGCGGCGATGGGCGTGCCCTTCATTCCGGTGCGGAGCATGCTGGGAAGCGATACCCTGAAGAAGAGTGCGGCGAAGGTGGTGCGGGATCCCTGGACGGGGAAACCGGTGACCCTTCTTCCGGCCCTGTTCCCGGATGTGGGGATCATCCACGTTCACCGGGCAGACGTGTATGGCAACGCCCAGATTGACGGGATTGTGGGGTTTGCCCCGGAGCTGGCCCGGGCGAGCAAACGTCTGATCATCAGTGCGGAAGAGATCGTTTCGCCGGAGGAAATCCGAACCTATCCCGACCGGACGGTCATTCCCTATTTCCTGGTGGACGCCGTGGTTCACGCCCCCTTTGGGGCGCATCCCGGAGAGATGGCCTTCCTGTATGAGCGGGACGAGGACCATCTTCGCACCTTTCTGGAGCAGGCCCGCACGCCGGAAGGGACACGGGCCTATCTTGAGGAATGGATTCTCGGTGTTCCTGACCACGGATCCTATCTGGAGAAGGTGGGGCTGGAGCGGCTGTATGGGTTGAAGCGCCGGGCCACGTCCCGGTTTGGTGGAGGGTAACCATGACCACCCTGGGGATCCTGATGGCAGGGGGACTCTATCTCCTCCTTTATCATCTCTACGGGCGCCGGCTGGAGCGCCATCTCCTGCGTGCAGACGATGGGCGGCCCACCCCTGCTCACCGGTTCCGGGACGGGATGGACTTTGTTCCCACCCGGCGGGAGGTGCTTTTCGGTCACCACTTCGCCTCAATTGCCGGGGCTTCTCCCATTGTGGGGCCGGCCATCGCCATGGCGTGGGGCTGGCTTCCAGGACTGCTGTGGATCTGGATGGGGAACGTGTTTCTGGGGGCAGTCCACGATTATCTCTCCCTGATGGCCTCGGTGCGCAACGATGGACGTTCCATTCAGTGGCTTGCTGGACGGCTGATGTCCTCCCGTGCGGGAAAGTTTTTCCAGTTTTTCATCCTCTTCACGGTGATCCTGATCGTGGCGGCCTTTGCCTCCATCATCGCAACCCTTTTTGCCGCTCACGGAGAGGTGGCCACGGCTTCCATTCTGTTTATCCTGGCCGCCTTGATCACGGGCTGGCTTCTCTATCGTTCTCCCCTGGGACTTGTGCCCGCAACCCTTGCGGGACTGGTGCTCACTGCAGGGGCGGTGGCGGCAGGGTTTTTCTTCCCCCTTCATCTTTCGGAAAAGACGTGGCTCCTGATCCTGGGCGGCTATGCGGTGGTGGCCTCATCCCTTCCGGTCTGGGTGCTTCTCCAGCCCCGGGACTATCTGAACGCTTTTCTCCTCTGGGTGGGACTGGCGCTGGGTGCAGGGGCGCTGCTTCTTCTCGGGGGAGCACTGTCCTGGCCGGCCTTCACCGCCTGGTCCGCCCGGGTGGTGGCCGGACAGCCCTCACCCTTCTGGCCAGTGGTCCCCCTGATCATCGCCTGCGGTGCCCTTTCCGGGTTTCACGCCCTGGTGGCCAGCGGGACCACATCCAAGCAGCTCGCGCGGGAAAGCGACGCCCTGTTTGTGGGATTCGGGGGCATGCTCACGGAAGGCTTTCTCTCCACCGTGGTGGTGCTGGCCCTGGCGGCGCTGGGTGTGGAGGTTCTGGCCGGAAAGCCCCTGATGCCAGGTGAGATCGCGTCGGGCTATGTGGGGTGGATCCGGGAGGTCGGTGGACCGGTGGGAGTGTTTGCCCGGGCCTATGCCCTGGCGGTGGAAAAAACCCTGCACCTTCCCGCCGCCACGGTGTCCGTTCTGGCCTCTCTCTGGGTTTCAGCCTTTGCGCTGACCACGCTGGACACCACGGCCCGCATCGGACGGATGGTGGTGCGGGAACTTTTTCCCCTGCGGGGGCTGCATCACCCGTTCACAGGTGCTCTGCCGGTGGTGCTGCTGGGCACGTGGCTGGCCTGGGACGGAGGATGGCGGCTGGTGTGGCCCGCCTTTGGTGGAGCCAACCAGATGCTGGCCTCCATCGCTCTTGTGACCGTGGCCATCTGGGTGATCCGGCACCACGCCCCATCGCCCTTCTATCGCATGGCCGTGTTGATTCCGGCGGCCTTCCTGTGGATCACCGTTTCGCTGGCACTGGTCTGGTATGCCCTTGCGGTCCTTCCGGGTGTGTTCGTCCGGTCTCCCGGGCAGGGCGTGCTGCTTTACGCCGTGGTGGGAGTGGAACTCCTGCTGAACCTGCTTCTCCTGCATCACGCCCTCCGGGCACTGGTCCGGTCTCCGGCCTCGGGTGAGGTCGGAGAGCCTTTTGCAGGGAAGTCCCCGTGACGACGGTGCACGCCATGAGCTGGATCCCCGCACTCCTCGTGTGGGGATTTCCGGGGAAAGGAAGGGTTTTTCAGCGGCTCGCATGGTCTCTGACGTGGGTGGGGCTGGCTTTTTCCGGGATGTCCTCTCTGCTGCTCCTGTCTTCAGCCTTTTTCCTGGGGGCGACGCTTCTGTCCACCCCTGTTGCTTCCCTCCTGCTCCGGATCGTGCTGTTCGCCGGGTGGCTGGCCTGGCTCATCCTGCCTCTGCTGTTCGGCCTCTCCGGGACCTGGGCTGCCCTGGGGTTTGCCCTTGCCGGTGTGTGGCTGGGATTCGCCCGCCGGAAAGAGTTTCCCACCTTCCGGCGGAGGCTCTTGCTGGGCCTCCTGCTCCTGACGCTGACGCTGGCCCTGTTTGCCCTCCAGGAACATCCCGCTTTTCTGTTTGCCGGAGCGGTTCTTTTTCTCCACCTCGGTTATCGGGAAGGCCTGCTGGAGCCGGATCTCGTTTTCATCCCCACCCTTTCCCGGGAACTCATGGCCGGTCTCCCGGTGGGGCTTTTGCTCACGGATTTTCAGCACCGGGTGGTCTGGGAAAACGAAACCGCCCGGACCCTGCTTTTCCCGAGGAAAATCCGGGGCAGGACCCTAGAGGAGCTGTTTGGGGCGCTGCCCATGGATTCCCGGGAGGCCTCCTATGTCCTCACCCCGGACAACCACGCTTTCCTCGTGTGGAAAGTGCCCGTTCGGGAGGGATACGTCTATCTCCTTCACCCGGTGGACGCCTTTGTGAAGAGTTTCCGGGAGGTGAACCTGAAGGCGGCCCAGTTTGAGCGGCTGGCCACGCTGGATCCCCTGACCGGCGTGTTCAACCGCAGGGTGCTCTCCCCGATCCTGGAAGAGAGCTTTGACCGGTATGCCCGGGACGGTGTCCCCTTTTCCCTCATCATGGTGGACCTGGATGGGTTCAAGGCCCTGAACGACCGGTTCGGTCATGAAGTGGGGGATCAGGTGCTCAAGACGCTGGCGATGTTTCTCCGGACCCACCTCCGGAAAACGGACGTGGTGGTGCGGTATGGGGGAGATGAGTTTGTTCTGGTGCTCCCGGGGGCATCCCTCCGGGAGGGACTTTTTGTGGCCTCCCAGCTGAAGAAGCGCTGGCAGACCATGGCCCTGCCCGACGGGGTGACGGTGCAGTTCTGCATGGGCGTGGTGGACGCCGCCCACCTTCCCCGGGACGTGGAGGGCGCGCTCCGGGTGGTGGACGATTACCTCTATAAGGCCAAAGCCACCGGAGCCGGGATGATCGTTTCTCCCCTTCTTTCTTCCTGAACCGGTCAGGTTTCCCGGTATACCCGTTCAAAATATCGCCGGAGGCTGCCCCGGGCGAGGTGGTGAAAAAGGGGGAGATCCTTCCGGGCGGTGAGGAGGATCCGTCCCTCCTCCCGCATCCAGGAAAGCCAGGAGAGGCGCAGTGCGAGACGCCATTCGTCTTTCCGGCTCCGGAGGGTGCCTTCGGGATACCAGGCCACAAACCACCGGGTGACCGGATGCACAAAGGCCGTCCGGGCGGCCCAGGTGCCGATCAGCACATCCGCCCCTCCCCGCTCCCACAGAAGCAGGAGGCGACGCAGGGCGGCCGGGTTATCCGGACGTGCGGTAAGGGTGATCACCCGGGCTTCCGGAAAGCGATGCTTGACTTCTTCTGCCACGGCTTCCAGCCCCTTACCCCTGGCCGAGAGATCCTCGCTTCCGCAGGTGGGACAGCGGAGGGGCGGAGAGCTCTCCTGACCGCAGCGGGGGCAGAGCAACCGGGGAGCGGGATACCGGAAGAGAACCAGAGAAACGTTATCCCGGGGGCACCGGGCCCGCCACCCGCACACCTGACACCGCAGGAATCCAAAGCCTTTCTGTTCCACCCAGAACGCCAGGTTGTGGCCGCGTTCCAGGGCCCGTTCCGCCGCCCTCCAGAGAAAG
>WFYF01000084.1 GCA_015490255.1 Caldifarciminota bacterium | reverse complement strand
CAGATGTGTATAAGAGACAGGTGTGCACCCAGAACACAAACACGCTCAGGGATTTGTTCAGCACCTCCAGAGGATCCCGAAAATAGGCGGGGAAGGAGGGGCCGGCAATCAGGCCATCCACCAGGGGAGTTACCAGAACGATCCACTGGGCGAAGAACAGAACCTTCAGGATCCGGAGGCTGTCCCGGGCATAGCCAGCCCACCAGAGAATCCAGGCAAAGCCCAGATCCACAACGAGATAAAAGGAGGGATACTGCACCAGCGCGTCCCACAGGGGAAAGCGAAGGGTGTGGGGGGCTTCCAGGGCCATCTCCAGAAGATTCCGGAGATACACCGCCCCCACAAACGACCAGACCGCCCTTTCCCATGAGGCCTTTTCCAGCACCTCTATGAGGGAAAGGGCGGTCTCTTCCAGCCGCCTCAAGGTCCCATCAGGCCGGGAAGCTGCGAGAGGACCTGCTGGGCAACCTGGGCAAAGTTCGGCACGGGCGGGGCGGCAGCAGGCGCTCCGCCGGCCGGCAGTTCAGAAAGGCGAACGCCTTTTTCTTCTCCTTCAAAGATCACCCGATTGCCCACCACCTTATAGCGTTTGCGGTTCACCCCCACATAGAGCTCCACCTGCCGGGCCCGGGGACGGGGACGGTATTTCTTCCGTTTGGGCTTGTATTTGGCAATCACGTCCCGAACCCGCACGGGATCAAGAAAGATGGAATCCAGGTCCCCCACCGGACGGAGAGACAGGACAGTGATGGCCACCTGGTTGAGGGCGATCAGATCCCGGGCGGTCTGGGGATCCACCATCAGGGTGATGGTCCCGATGGCTCCAGCGGCTTCCGGGGTGATCATCCCCTGCTGCTGGAGCTCCGCCGCGGTGGCAAGACGAAGACGCCCTCCCACCGCCGCCACCTGAAGGTTCTGGAAGGGCACCACAATCCAGCTCCGCTCCGGACTCTGCTGATCCGGAAGCACGGCGAACACGTCCACAAAATCGCCCGGCTGAATCATGCCCCCCACGCCCCGAACCGCGTCCACCCGGATGGTGATGGCCCGGGTTCCCCGTTCCAGCACAGCCGAAAGCCCACCCAGCAGGTCAGGGCTCACCACCAGGTCCGAGAGGATCTGACTGCCCTTTTTGATGGGAACGAGCGAGATCTTCCCCACAACCTCCTCCACGGTGAAAATGGCCCCGGGCTGGACAAACTGCATGGGCACCACCTCGGTGGCAAGCATATCCGCGCTGATTCGGGTCCGTGCGGGGATGTCGTCCGCCGCCACCACCACTTCCACGGTCTGATACTGCTGGAGAAGCTTTTTCTTTTGCTCTTCCGTATAGGACCAGAGGAGCAGGGCCGTAACAATGGAAAGCCCCATCGCGATCAGAAACATCATGGTTCGGCTCATGCCACCTCTCCCGTTTTCACCCTTACAGGTTAAATATAGGCGTCAACCCTGGGGTTGTCAACCCCCGAAAGAGCTTCCTCCAGAACCCCGGCCGTCTGCAGGTGCAGACGCACCGTGTCTTCTATCCGCCGGGCATATCCTCCCCCGAGGGTCACCACCACCGGGATTCCCCGGCGCACCGCTCCTTCTATGACCAGACGATCCCGCTCCCGCAACCCTTCCACCGTGAGGGCAAGCCCCCCGAGCTGATCCTCCCGGAAGGGATCCACCCCCGCCTGATAGAGGAGCAGGTCCGGTTCAAACGCCCACACCCGGGGGAGGTGCTTACGGAGCGCTGCAAGATAGGGTTCGTCTCCCGTGCCCTGGGGGAGCCCCACGTCCAGGTCGCCGGACTCCTTGGGAACGGGATAGAGATCCTCCTGGTGCATAGAAAAAGTGAAGACGGTGGGGTCGTCCGCAAAAATGAAAGCGGTCCCGTTCCCCTGATGGACATCCAGATCCACCACCGCAGCCTTCCGGATCATGCCCTCCTGCTGGAGCTTGCGGATGGCGAAGGCAAGATCGTTCACATAGCAGAACCCTTCAGCGTGGTCTGGATAGGCGTGATGAAACCCCCCACCGATATGGAAGCACCCCCCTGCCTCCAGAGCCTGGCGGGCGGCAAGCAGCGTTCCGGCTGCCATAAGCCGGAACGCCTCCACGATCCCGGAGGTGAGGGGTATCTCGGAAAAACGTGTTCTCGGCGTCCACCGGGCATGACGCAGGTCCTCCAGATAGGCGGGCGTGTGGACAAGACGCAGGTCCTCCCAGGACACAGGAGTTTCCACCGGAAGCAGGACCCACCCCCGCTCTTCCAGCCGGCGGGCCAGGATGCGGTATTTCCCCGCCGGAAAGACGTGTTCCCCCAGATCAAAGGAGGCCAGACCGGGGGCATACACCGCGATCATCCGGCGGGCTCCACCGAAACCACCCATTCAAACGCACCTTCCTGCACCAGATTCTCCACTTCTTCCACCGGGATCTGTCCGGAGGAAGCGATCTGGGTCACCCGGGCAGCAAACACCGCCACCGGGAACGCCGCAAACACCATCCCGATGAGATTTCCCTTCTCCACCCGGAGGGGTTCGCTTTCCACCGCACGGGCCAGCGCCAGCGAAAGCCGGGGCTCCCGGTTCCCCAGACGAACCACCTCCGCCGTGTCCGCACCCTCACGAACCACAAAGGCATACACTTCCCCCACCGCCATCACTTCCACGTTGCCGTTGCCCCGCCCCACCACGGCCACAAGGGCGGGATCCTCCAGATCCATAAAGTCCAGAGAAAGATCCAGGGTTTCAAGCACTTCGGTAACGGGACGGTCCCCCTCTTCAGGCAGACGAAGCTTCAGCGTCCGGGCCAGAAATTCATAGGCCAGCATCTGTGCGGTGTTCCGCCGGGCAAATCCCACCGCACCGAAGAAAGGTGTTCCAGGCTTCACCACCAGGGTCCCGGTGTCCGGGGTCTGAAGCTCCAGATGAACCCCGCCGGCATCCGCCTCGGTGATGTTCTCCCGACCCAGCAGGGTCTGGATCTCCTGGAGATGTTCCGGAGAATCTGAAGGTGCCACCACCAGACCGGAGATCCGGGAGGGCTGAATGGCCGGTCGGGAGGGTCCCGAGCCGACGGCCATCACACCCAGAAGGATGAGGAGCAGCACCACAAAAGACCCCAGCGTGATGGTGATCACCCGGCTCCGGAGGGTGTCGTAGGCCTGAAGCACGGACTGGGACACAAAACGATCGGTGACCAGAACATACAGGGCGCCGATGCGCTGGGGCTGTCCCCGCACCAGGGTGGAAATGGGAACGCCGATCATATAGAGCTCAACACCCTTTCCCTTGAGGGGGACAGAACCGAACACAACCCGCTGGGAAGTCTGACGGAGGGCAGGTTGCTCGGGGATGAACACATCTCCCTGCTGGAGGTCCCGCTCCGGATAGGCCGCAAAGACCTGGTCCTCCCGATCCACCACCACCGCCTGATACACGCCTTCCGTGCGGGAGACCAGATCCTGGAGGATCCGGAGGGCTTCCAGATCGTCGTTTTCAACAAGCCAGGTCACCAGAGACTGGGCGGTGGCTCTGGCCAGGACATCCAGACGGGACCGGAGCTCTTCTTCCATCCAGGTTTTC
>WFYF01000083.1 GCA_015490255.1 Caldifarciminota bacterium | reverse complement strand
GGCCTCGACGGTGTCTCCATCCACCCGGGCATTGCGGTCAAACTTCAGGAACACCTTCTTTCTCAAAACGTGTCTCCGGAAATACCGGAGGGCTTCACGTCGTCTCACGATCGCGACCCCTTTCAGGCGAACCTTAAGCCCTGTGTCCAGTCGCAACGTGGCATCTTCAAGAACATCCACCACTTTGTACAGCGGTTCCCTGCCGAACCGAAACCTCTCCGGTTCGATCACAGGCTGTGCGTCCTTGATGCGGGGTTCATAGGTCACGGGTTCCGGTTCAGCGGGCTGATCACGATGAAGGATCTCGATCTTTCTCGAAAATATGCCGCGTTCATGCATGTGGATCTTTCTCCGGATCACCTCGATGAAGTCCGGGTTGATTTCATATCCGATGGCGTTCCTGCCCAGGGCCAGCGCTGCCTTCACCGTTGTGCCGCTTCCTAAAAAGGGGTCCAGGACGGTCTCGCCCACGAAGGTGAACATTTTGATCACCCGACGGGGAAGTTCCTCAGGGAACATGGCCTGGTGATCGATCTGCCGTGCGCCCCCGAAATACCAGTGCCCGGAAAAATATTCTTTCCATTCCTCTTTGGATAACCTGGATTTCTCTTTGATTTCGGGCGGGACCTTCCGGCTTTTTCCGGGCTTTTTGAAAATCAGGATGTGTTCATAATCGATTTCCACCATGCCGTTGGGGGGATAGGGGTAGGAGCCCATGACGTTGGCTCCGCCCGTGGTGTTCATGGTGGTTTTCTTCTGCCAGATGATGGAGCCCATATAGTCAAAACCAATGTCTTCACACTGTGCAATGATCTCTGCGTGGAGAGGGATGATCTTGTATCTTCCGTATACGATCGCCCGGGCAAACTGATCACCGATGTTGATGACCAGTCTCCGACCGGGCTCTAACACGCGAAACGACTCCTTCCAGACGCGGTATAGATCCTTCAGATACTCGTGCAGCGTCTGTCCGTATCCAATTTGATCCCGGGATCCGTAATTTTTGATGGACCAGTACGGCGGGGACGTCACAACAAGTTGCACCGACCGGTCCTCCACCTCTACCATCTGCCGGCTGTCCCCGATGATGATGCGCGCCCATCCCTGGGTCATCTCGTGCCTCTCCAAAAGCCCTCCTGTGGCCGTTCTCTCCGCAGGTCCTGCGCCCTACCTTACGGTTTTCTCTGTGAACCTTCAACCGTTCGCCGTCGCGGCCGTATACTTCTTCCCATGGTGGGGCCGGTGCTCTGGATGGTCGTCGCCACCTATCCCATTCTGCCCATGCCGGGAAAAGTAAACAAGTTCTATTATTTTGCCCTTCGCGGAACCCTGTCCAGTCTGTTCCCTCCAACCCTGTGCGAGGGGTATACAGAGATGTTCTGGAGCTTTGCCATCAGGGTGTCCTCCAACAGGCGGTGTACGGGGTTCACGGGCGGGATCGGGGGAACCGCGCCGGGCATGGCTGGCGGTCTGTTTTTGTCCCAGGCTGGTTTTCTGGCCCGCATCGCCCCTCATGTGTATGGACTCGTGTATGTCCCGCCCGTCCACCTCGGTCTTTCCGTGCGGTCCTTCCTTTCCCCCCGGACCTGGTGGGGTGTGGAAGTCGTCTGGCGGAGGGGCGAGATTCACACCGTTCCCGGTTTCGGGCGTTCTGAAACTCTTCTCAAACTGGACGAACTCTGGTTTTCGGGAATCCTTGGGACTTCCTGGACGCTTGTGGCTTTTCGTGTCCCCTATCACCGCGTCGCCTGGTGGGGGAAAAATCCGCAGGGGATGTTCAGCCTATGGCTGGACGTGGCCGTGTTTGTTCCGGATTTATCCTCTTCTTCGCGCTGATCGGGTGTAACGGCTGGAGCTATGGCGAGTGGTGCGGAGCTCCGGACGTGGATCCGTCGGGAAGGCTTTTCCAGCACAGTGTGATCGCGCGGTACGAAGGGATACGGGCCGGGTTGTTCGGTACGGAGGACTATCTCTCCCGCATCCTCTTTGAGGACGACAGTGCGTATTTCTTCGTGTATGGTCCGCCGCGCTTCCCGCAAACGGCGCTCATGGCCTGGGGATGCGCTGCGGATCGTCCCCGGGGGGCTTCCCCCAGCGCGTGCGACGTGGGAGTGCCCGGGATTCTCTATGGCCGAACCCGCCTCTATCTCGGAGATCACGGGAACATGGTGAGCCTGTGTGAGGACGACTTTGTGTGGAACCCTCCCGGGTGCATCGTGTTCTCCCTGCGGGAGGATTTCCCCTATGCGGTGGTGGACTCGGTTGTGTGGGGTGCGCTGTCCTTTTTCCGATCGCCCCGGGGACGCTGGGAAGTTTCGGGTGACTCTTCCGGTCTTGTGATGACGTATCTGCCGCAACGCTTCCGGATTTCTCTTCCCATTCCCGCCTTCCGGGGTGATGTGGCCTGGTCTCCGTCCGAAGACACCTTCTGCATCCGGAACGTACTGTTGCGCCGGACCGGGGCTGCGGTGGAAACCCTGCGCGTCTATGCCGACACCCTCCGGTGCGCGGCCTGGGGACCCGGAACAGACGCCATCACGGTGATCACCGAAGACGGCGAGCGGTTTTTCTGGATGACGCTGGACGGATGGGCGTGGGGCTCGGTGCCCGAATGGACCTATGAGACGGAGCGCCCTGTGGCGCGTGTCCGGTGGATTGAT
>WFYF01000082.1 GCA_015490255.1 Caldifarciminota bacterium | reverse complement strand
CTTGTGAACCTGCTCCTTCCAGCGAAGCCATTCCTCGCTTCTTTTCTGGGCCACCCGATAGATCTCATGTCCCCCCCGAGACGTCGTTTTTGGCCTGTCATCTTCCGACGAAACGGAAAGGGTGCCGGGTGTTTCTGTCCGGGCCATTCCCTCTTCCAGTGTGGTGGCAGAACCCCCGCTTTCCTCCATCTGGGTCATCTGGAGGGCTTCAGAAAGGAGAGCATTAAGATCCTCTTCGTCCGTTGTAGAGGCTGGACTTGCGGGAGACAAACGTCGTGGTGGGGAAGAAGATTTTTTCCGACCAAACAGGCTGAACCCCTTCTTTTTCTTCCCCCGTCGGACCAGTTCGTCCTCCGAGATCTCCCCTTCAAGAAATTCGGCAAGATCTCGTAGGGTTTTGATGGCAGGGTTATCCTTGTCCGTCAGGATCAGGGGCTCCCCGAACTCCAGACTCTCCAGCACCCGATCTCCCCCATGGGGAATTTCCAGGAGAAGGATGAAGGGATCTACCGCCTTGACGATCTCCTCGGTCGGGATCATGCTTTCCGGATGCACGTGGTTGAGCAGGAGGCGAACCTTCTGGGGGGCGAAATACATGTGCTTCAGCACGCTCAATTTGGCCTGGAGGGCGTTGAGAGAACTGATTTCGGGGGAGAGCACGAAGAACACGTGGTCGGAAGAATCCAGAACCTGGACGTTGCCGGGCGTGAGGAGGTCCAGACCGTCAAACAGCACATAGTCAAAAGGCGGATCCTGTCCGGCCAGGTCCGTGAACAGACTCATCACCATGTCCGGGGTAACCACCACCGGGGTGCGCTGAGGAAGCATGTCCGGACTGAGGAGGAAGAGATTCTCCACCGTCTCCACAGGGCTCAGGAAGGGCTCCAGCTTCGGCAGGTCTCCTCGCTGGAGCGCCATGAAATACATACCAAAATCCATCCGGGGTGTGGCGTTCAGGGCGGTGGCCACGTCGGCGTGATCCAGCTCCATGTCCACCAGCAGCACCCGCCGCCCCTTTTTCGCCAGATACACCCCCAGGTTGATCACCAGGAAGGTGACCCCGGTACCACCTTTGCTCGTCCCAAAGGCGATCTTCTTCACACGCTCACCCCCTCAGGGTTTGGGAATCCCCTTCATGACATGAAGGATGTTCTGTCCGCGGTCCCACAGAAACACCACACGGTCCCCGAACAGAGGCTCCAGATCCCGCAGAGGGACCTGCCAGATTCCGAAATAGTTCTCAATCCGGGTCCCCCGAACCTCTTCGCCGAACTGGAGGGTCTGGCCCTCCAGATCAAAGAGCATGGATCGCCCACCGTATCGGGCCACCAGGGACGCCTCCTTCTCCTCCACCCCACCGCCCAGGGCTGTCACCAGGTGCCTCACTGGCACCATCACCTCTCCGTTCACCTCCCGAATGGGCATCTCCAGGTTTCGCACCTTCAGACGCTCCCACACCCGGACCATGCTCCGGGAACGGGGCAGGAGGGTGGGGATCACCAGCACCACCACGTCAGAATATTCCGACACCGAAAGGGTCCGCTTGAAGAGATGGCCGATGAGAGGAAGGTTAGAGAGAAGGGGCAGGCCGGTGGAGATCACCTGGTCCTGACGGAGCATCAGCCCGCCCAGACCGATCACCTCGCCGCTCTGGGCCCGGAGCACCGCGTGAGCCCGGCGGGTCCGCAGCGCCGGAACATCCTGAACCCGGTTGGTGAAATCGGGCTGAGAAACCTCCACCTGGACGTTGAGCACAATGCTCTGGTCCACGTCCACCGTGGGCGTGAAAGAGAGTTCCATCCCATAGCGAATGCGCTCCACCCGCCCGCTCCCCAGTCCCGACACGGTGGGGACCAGAATTTCACCGCCCACGTGGAAGGTGGAAGAGTCCCCTTCCAGGGCCACCAGGGTCGGAGCTGCAAGCAGCCGGCTCTCCCCCCGGGCGGTTTCCAGAATGGCTTTGGCCGTGAAGGGCGTCAGCCGGTAGATCGGGCCCAGCTCCCGGATGCTGTACGCGTCGTCCCGGTCCTCCCGCCAGAGGGCCGGGAGCTCGGAAATTTCCGGTGCAAACACGTCGCCCCCGGTGGTCCACTTGATGCCATACTGATCTCCCGCCTGCCGGCGGATCTCCACCACATACACCTGGAGAGAGATGCTCCGTCGGGAGCGCTTCCGGGCCTCGGCGGCCCGAACCCGGATCTGGAATTCAAAACGCTCCTGGTCGGTGGTTTCCAGAATCAGGTTGGACACGCCCACGTTTTTGGGCAAAACCAGGACCTCTTCCGGACTCACCAGCTGGGCGTCAATCACCCGCTCATCCCCCACAAACACCCGGGAAAGGGGCGCCGGAGAATAGAAAATCCGGGAAAACCCTGCATCCATTTCCAGTTCCAGTCCGGGAATCACCAGCACTTCTGGACGATAGGTGGCCACTTCTTCCAGCTCGGCAGGGACCCCGACCTCAGGGAGGACAGGGGCGGGTTCGGCAGCCGGCGCCGGAGGCATTTCCGTGGGAACGGGCACGGTTTCCCCGGGCACGGGGACCGGTACCGCCTCCTCAGGAACAGGCACCGTTTCTTCCGGAACGGGCACAGGTTCTTCCGGAACGGGAACCGTCGCAGCGGTCTCCGGGGGTGTCACGCTGGTGGTTTCCTGCACAACGGTTGTCTCCGGCACCGCCAC
>WFYF01000081.1 GCA_015490255.1 Caldifarciminota bacterium | reverse complement strand
CGCCCCCACCCATTCCAGCCCCACCCCACCCGGCGCCGGCACCACGGGACCGGTGCGGGGGCTGCAGGCGAGAAGCCAGAGCCCCATCCCCGGAACCACCGCACTCCACGAAATCAGTTGCCTCAGTTTCCGAAAATTCCGGAGCATCTCTCTTCCCTCCCGTTGCCGGTTGTGTGGTTCAGGGCATTTCCGTAGACCTCAAAAATGGCATTGCGCCAGAGGGTTCTGTGGGGCTGAAAGGAAAAGTGGCGCGGCGCACAGGGGGAGGGGTCTGCCGCCACCGTGGTTCTCCCGGGAAGGGATGGCAGGGCTCCGCCGTAAGGGACATAGGCCAGATAGGTGGTGTCGTATCCCGGGCTGGGGAAGGTCACCGCAAACCCCTGCGGGCCGGTGCGAAGAAGGAATGCGGAACCGACACCATGCCAGAGATCCCGGGAAGCCGTTTCCGCGCCGGTTCGCAGATCCAGCTGCACGTACCGCAGCCTCAAGGAATCCCTCGCGACAGCTCCCGCGAAAGCGCCGGTGGGGGCGATGTCCACCTGGAGATACGGAACATCTTCTCTCTGCCAGAGGATGCGAAAACCTGAAAGGTCAAAATACTGAAGGCTCCTCCGGGGGAGCGGGCCCAGCACAAGGAACCCGCCCGTCCCCGGGATGATATCGCTCTCCAGCGTGTAAGGCAGGGTGGTTTCGGCAAGCGCCTGACCCGTGGAGGTCAGTTTGACGATCCAGAGGGAGTCATACAACGTGCTGGTGTCCGAAGCGGTGAGCCCCAGAAGCGCCGGTCCTTCCGGTGAGCCCAGCAGGATGCCACCCCAGTTGCGCGCATGATCTCCCCGCATGAAGCGGTGGAACCACCTCTGGCGATACCCTTCTGGCGTCTCCTCCAGATAGGCCAGAAAAGCCATGAAGGAGTCTGCCCGCAACAGGGAAGTCCCGGTCACCAGGAAACCGTTTTCCAGGGGGAGGGCATGGGAGACCGTGCAGTCGTATCCTTCCGGGTCCTGGACGACCAGGGAGTCCCGGAGCGTGCCGTCCCGGGCCAGAACATACACCGCGCAGGAAAAGTCCAGATGAAAAGCATAAGCCAGATAGCCGTTTTCCACAGGAACGACCCGGGCAATGCCCGGAACGGCTGCGGTGACGGGATGATATTCCCGCCACAGGCCCTGAAGGGACAGAAGGCCCACGAAAAACCCCCTCCCCGCGGGTCCCGAGAAGCGCCCGGATACCGCAAGACCTGAGGGCTGGAACGCGATTTCCTGGACCTCCAGTTCGTTTCCGCTGGAGTCCGGGGCCACGAGGGGAATCACCCATCCCGGAGGCGGTGTGGCGGGACGGATGGACCGATCACACTGCGCTCCGAGGAGGAGCAATCCCAGGACCGGAAGCAGCCCGCACCGCTTCATCCTGTTCCTCCTGTGTATGACGTACGCCTTTAGCATCTCCCGGAAGCAACGGACCGTCAACCCTGCGCATCTTGACATAACTTTTTATCCTGATTATAATAAAATCTGACAGTGACCGGTTCCCTCCGGACCGGGATTTTCCCTGCATACCGTACGGGAGGGGTGAGGGATGAGCCGGAAACACTGGACCCAGCGAATCAAGGAAGAAAATGCGATGCTGAAAGAGGAAAACGAACGGCTTCGTCAGGAAGTGGAAGACTGGAAGGACCGGTATCTCCGGGTTCTGGCGGATTTTGACAACTATCGCAAGGCCCAGGAGCAGCGCTGGAAACTTGCGGTGGACACCGCCAACGAGCGCCTGATCCGGGATCTCCTGGTGGTCCTGGATCATTTTGAACAGGCCCTCCGGGCCATGGAAAACGCACAGGATGTGGAGGCGGTGCGGAAGGGTGTGGAAATGATTTTCCGTCAGCTCCGGGATCTCCTTGCCCGGGAGGGCCTGGAGCGGGTGGACGGCGAGGGACAGTTCAACCCCGCCCTCCATGAGGCGCTGGACGTGGTGGAACGGCCGGACCTTCCTGACGGGGCCATTGTGGAGGTGCTCCAGCCCGGATACCGGCTGAAGGGCAAGCTCCTCCGTCCGGCCCGGGTCCGGGTGAACCGAAAACAAGAAGGAGGGACAGACGATGGCTGAGAAGATCATTGGCATTGATCTTGGAACCACCAACTCGGTGGTGGCGGTGGTGATGGGGAAGGACCCGGTGGTCATTCCCAATCTGGAAGGAGAACGGATCACCCCCTCCGTGGTGGCGTTCAAGGAGAACGAGGTGCTGGTGGGATCCCAGGCGAAGCGCCAGCGGATGCTGAATCCGGAGAATACGATCTACAGCATCAAGCGGTTCATTGGCCGCCGGTTTGACGAGGTGGAGGAAGAGCGGAAGCGGGTGCCCTATAAGGTGGTTCGCGGAAAGAACGACCGGGTGGAGGTGGAGATTCCCGCCCTGGGGAAAACCCTCACGCCCGAGGAGATCTCCGCCCGGATTCTGATGTATCTGAAGAAGGCCGCAGAGGAATATCTTGGTGAGCCGGTCACCAAGGCGGTGATCACGGTCCCCGCCTATTTCAACGACGCCCAGCGGCAGGCCACGAAAGACGCCGGTCGGATTGCGGGGCTGGAGGTGCTCCGGGTGTTTCCGGAACCCACCGCGGCTGCTCTGGCCTATGGTCTGGACAAAACCGACCGGACCATCCGGGTGGCGGTCTATGACCTGGGCGGCGGGACCTTTGACATCTCCATCCTGGAACTGGACCAGGGGGTGTTTGACGTCCGGGCCACCAACGGTGACACCCATCTGGGGGGCGACAACATTGATGAGCGCATTGTGGACTGGCTGATTGAGGAGTTTAAAAACGAAACCGGCGTGGACCTTTCGCAGGACAAAGCCGCCCTCCAGCGCCTGAAAGAGGCCGCCGAGCAGGCCAAGAAAGAGCTCTCCGTCCGCACGGAGACCACCATCTCCCTGCCCTTCATCGCCTCGGGAGAATCCGGACCCCTCCACCTGGAGAAAACCCTGACCCGCGCCCGGCTGGAAGCCATGGCCCGGGACCTGATTGAACGGACCATCCAGATCTGCCGGAAAGCCCTGGAGGATGCCAAACTCTCCCCTGCGGACATTGACGAGGTGATTCTGGTGGGCGGGCAGACGCGGATGCCCCTGGTCCAGCAGATGGTCCGGGAGTTTTTCGGCAAAGAACCCCACAAGGGCATCAACCCGGATGAGGTGGTGGCCATCGGTGCGGCCATTCAGGCAGCCATCCTCGGCGGAGAATATCGCGACAAAGACATCGTGCTGCTGGACGTGGTGCCTCTGTCTCTCGGGGTGGAGACCCTCGGCGGCGTGTTTGACGTGGTGATCCCCCGGAACACCACCATCCCCACCCGGAAGACCAAGGTGTATACCACCGCGGAGGACAACCAGACGGTGGTGACCATCCGGGTCTATCAGGGCGAGCGACCCATCGCCAAAGAAAACCGCCTCCTCGGCGAGTTCAACCTGGAGGGCATCCCGCCCGCTCCCCGCGGCGTGCCCCAGATTGAGGTGACCTTTGACGTGGACGCCAACGGGATCCTCCACGTTTCGGCGAAGGATAAAGCCACGGGCAAAGAGGCCTCCATCCGGATTGAAGCCCGCACCGGGCTCTCGGAGGAGGAGATTGAACGGATGATCAAAGAAGCCGAGGCCCACGCGGAGGAGGACCGTCGCCGGAAGGAGCTCATTGAGCAGCGCAACCAGGCGGACGCCCTGGCCTATACCGTGGAGAAAACCCTCAAGGAGCTCGGTGAGAAGATTGAAGCCGGGGATCGCAGCCGGGTGGAGGAGGCGCTGAAGGCCCTGAAAGAGGTGCTGCAGAAGGACGACCTGGAGGCCATCCGGGAGAAGAAAGAGGCGCTGGAGAAGGTGTGGGGTGAGGTGGCGGCGAAGCTCTATCAGGCCGGATCGGGTGCGGAGGCGGGAGCCCAGGCGGGCACCCAGGGACCGAAGGACCAGGGCGGTGAGGACTTCAGGGTGAGCGACGCCTGAGGGTGCGGGGCACCCGGAACGGGAGCATGAGAACGGTGAAACGGG
>WFYF01000080.1 GCA_015490255.1 Caldifarciminota bacterium | reverse complement strand
GTCCGGTTTCGCCCCACGGAAGACACCTCGGCACTTCCGCGTGCCACCGCGCTGTCAACAGCCCGGGACACCATTCTGGGAATCCCGCCCCACCAGGTTCGGTTTTTCTTTGACTGGAAAAACCTCCAGTGGGTGGTCGTCCATCCCCGGGAGACGCTGCGCGTTCGGGCCCCCCGGGGACTTCATGTCCGGGAATTTCCGCAGGGCCTGTATGTGATTGCCTTTCTGCAAACCTCTGCCCGGGCGTACTGGATCCATTCCGATGGGATCGTGAGGCTCCCGTTCCCCTCCGGCGTGGGCACACCCATTCCCTCCGCTGAGGCGGTGTGCAACCGATCGTCCGCGATGGCCATCCGCTTTCAGAGAGCACCTTTTGGAGCTGTCATCCTTTTCCTTCACACGCGAGGCGTCCGGGACACGCTGTTTCCCCCGGGTGAAACCATGTGGCTTCTCGTTTGCCGTGACGGTGAAGCCGGTGTTGTGTCTGTGGATGTTCGCAAACACACGCCCTTTCGCCTTCCCGGTCTGCCGCCTTCCATGCTGCTTTATGTGGAAGGGAAAGACACCCTGCTGCTTGCCGGTGGGCTCTGGTGGCGAGCGGGAGGAGCCTGGCACTTTGTGGATTACCCCGAGATGCCCCGCTATCGTCTCAGGTGTTTTTCAGGCTGGCGAAGGCAATCCCTTCCAGAATTTGTTTATCAGGAAGTTTTCTCACATCCCCTGCGGTGTGATCCTTTCGGGCCCTCCTTCCGGATTCTGGGGCCCCGGCGCATACGGATCGGGCGGCATGCCTACACCTGGAGCATCCAGGAGGGCGAGAAACCGTGACAAGCAGGAGGACGGCCATGATGGGCTTGCTTCTCGCCTGGAGTCAGGTCTTCACCTTCCCCGCCGGGAAGGTGGCCCACCTTTCGGTGCTCTGGTCGGTGGGGAAGGTGACGGTGGAACACCGCGAGGACACCCTTTTCCGGGTGGAGATCCGCAAACCCGACACCCTTCCGGATCGGGTGGTCCTGGGAGAAGACACCGTGGCGTATGACGTCCGCCTGGAGCAGGGCACCCTCCGGGTTCACATGGAGGGTGCCGAAGGGGGATACCGGAGAAAAACGGGGTTCATAGAGGGTCTCCGGTTCGCTTTCGGCTGGCTGGGCTGGGCCCTCGGGAAGCAACCTCGTCCGACCCTGCCAGAAGCCGACAGCATCCAGGTGGTGATCACGGGACCCGCCCGGCCCTATGACCTCGTCCTCCGGGCGGGCGACGCCACCCTCCGCACCCCCGCCTCGGGGAAGGCCACGGTGAACCTTGGGGATCTTGCGGTGACGGGCGGGGACACCGCCCGGCTTGTGGCCACTGTGAACATGGGCGACGTGGAAGCAACACGTCTCAGGGAATTTGCGCTGACCCTCAACATGGGCGACCTCACCGCGCGCAGCATCGGGAAACTGGAGGCGAAACTCAACATGGGGGACGTGGACCTGGAGGAGATCCAGGAGGCGGACGTGGCGCTGAACATGGGGGATCTCATCGCAACCCGGGTCCAGGATCTCTCCTTTTCGGTGAATATGGGGGACATCCGGGTCCGGGAAGGGAAACGGGTGCGCGGTTCGGTGGATATGGGGGATGTGAAGGTGGCGGGGGTGCCCGCAGAAAGCGTGCGGGTGACCGCCCGGATGGGCAAAGTCTGGACGCGTCGGGAGAAGCGGCCCTGAGAACCAGGGAGCCGAAAGGTGCACAGCGGAATCCGGAAGACGAGACGCGCGCTTTATGTTCTTCTGGGGTCCTTTTTCGTTTTGCTGGGGCTTGTCGGGGCCATTCTTCCCGTGATGCCGTCCACCGTGTTTTTTATTATTGCCGCCTATTTTTATGCGAGAAGCTCCCCCGTGCTCCACGAAAAGCTCCGGACGTTGCCCTATATCGGGGAGCAGATCGCCTTCTGGGAGGAACACCGGGCCATGCCCCGAAAGGCAAAACGGATGGCCATTTTCTTCGCTGTTCTGGGGATTTCCGGGGCAACGGTCCTCGGGGTTTTGGCCCGAAACTGGATGGGTGCCGGGCTGGCACTCCTTGCGGGTGCCGCCATGCTGGGTGTTCTTCTCCGGATCCGATCCCTGTGAAACCCGGATCCGGGTGAACCGTGCACACAGGAGGTTGCTTATGAAAGGCATGACCGCATGGGTCCTGCTCACCCTGGGGGTGGGCACAGCCCTCCAGGCCGCGGATCGGCCGGAGGAAGAGCGTCTGGTGATCGTGGTGGAGAAGCCCGACGACACCACGACCATCCGGATTCCCCTTTCCTGGATGGAAATGGCGCTGGATGTGGTGAAGGTGCTGGACCGGGAGGGGGCCGACACGTCAAGCGTGCGCATCAACTGGGACAGCCTGAAGGCGGCTCTGACTTCCTTCCGGGGCGGTTTTCTGGAGGCACGCGGAGAGTCAGAACGGGTGTATCTCTATGTGGGCACTCCGGAATTGCGCTGTCCCTGCCTGGAGATGACGGGGAAGAACCGGCAGGAACGGGAGCGGGTGCTCGTGAACCTGGCGGTGGCGCAGAACGTGCTCCGGCACGGTGAGATTGAGGGTCTGTCTGCAGAGGAGCGGGAGCGGTTGCTGAAGTTTCTGGAAGATCCCCGGCTGGGAGAGGCGATGGAAATCGTGAACACAAAGGGAGATACGGTTCTCCTCCGGATTGTGGGGACCCCGGGAAAACCATAAGACATATTTTGCGAGTAAGTCGTCTGCAAAGGCGCATGCATACGCCTTCAGGCCGTTGCAGAAGCTTCGGCAAGTCCATGGACGGGTGGGTGCCCCGCGCAATTTCCTCCGGAAATTGCGCGGGGAAAAAACGAAATGCTGGTTTTGCTGGTTGAAGAAGTGAATGGACAGCGAACTATCCGGCTGGATCTGGTGGATCACCCGGTGGACCCGGAGGGGTTTGAAGCGATCATCCGGCGATCTGCGCAGGCCTTTCAGGAAGAGAAGCCGGACCCGGCACGTCTTGAGAGGATCAACGAGGAAATCCACCGGCACATCCGGGAGCGATACGGTGATCGCTGGTGGGTGCTCCGTCTCCGCCTGGCGCGCACGACCGACGGGGATCTGGTCTTTTCTCTGCGCGACACCGCGGGAGCAGAGCGGCTCCACCTGCGGCTGTCGGGCGAAACGCTGTCCGGATATGTCGTCACACCTGAAGGTGAGAAAGTGCCCCTCCGGTGGAGGGAAAAACCTTGACGCCTGCAATGGCGTTCGGATCGTGGGGGCAGGGGGCTTGAATGTGCGAAGCATGGCTGTATGATACACCCTGGACCATGGGCGACCGGAGACACGACAACGGCCCTTCTGTAAAAGCCCCTGCAGGCGGCTCATCTGAACCCGTCATCCGGGTGGAGAACCTGGTCAAAACCTACCGACGCCGGAAAAGCCGGGGGTTCTGGAAAGATCTGTTTGCCCCCGCGTGGGAAGAGGTTCCGGCCCTGCAGGGGATTTCTTTCACCATCCACAAGGGGGAATTCGTCGGCTATATCGGACTCAACGGCGCCGGGAAGACCACCACCCTGAAAATCGTGAGCGGGGTGCTTTACCCCACATCCGGCACGGTCCAGGTCCTGGGACACACACCCTGGAAACGCGAGGCTGCGTTTCTCCGTCGCATCGGGTTCGTGATGGGAAGCCGGAAACAGCTCTGGTGGGACCTTCCGCCCCGGGACAGCCTCGCCCTGTTGAAAGAAATTTACGCCATCCCCGACAAAGCTTTCCGTCGGCGACGGGATGAACTGGCCGAACGTCTCCGGGTGAAAGACCTGCTGGATGTGCCCCTGCGCAACCTTTCTCTGGGAGAGCGGATGAAAGTGGAACTGATCGCGGCGTTGATTCACGATCCCGACCTTGTCTTCCTGGATGAACCCACCATCGGCCTGGATATTCTCGCGCAGCAGTCCATCCGGGGATTCCTTCGCACCTATAACCAGGACCACCAGAAAACCTTTCTCCTCACCACCCATATTCTGTCCGATGTGGAAGCACTGTGTTCCCGTGTGATCCTGATTCATCACGGCCGGATTCTCTATGACGGCGCCCTGATGGACCTGCTCCGACCGTTCCAGAACCTTCGGGTGCTCCGGGCACGGTTGCGCATCAACGGACAGGTCCGGGACGTCCGCCTTGAGATTCCCCGCGAGAACGTACGGAGCCAGGTGGATATCTGGGTGCAGGAGGGAATTCTGATGGAAGTCCGGGAGGAAGATCCTGGACTGGACGTGATCCTTCCGCGCCTTTTTCAGGAAGCGGGAGACGCCCTGTGAAAGGGTTCCTGCGCATATTCCGGGCAAGCTGGAAGATTCTTGCTCTGACGGTGCGGGACCTTTCTGCCTATCGGGTGAATTTCTTTCTGAGTTTTCTGGTGATCGCCCTTCCCTTCTTCCTGCAGGTTTTTTTCTGGCAGGCTGTGGCAGGGGATTCCGGAACCGTGGGTCCTTACACGCTTTCCCGGCTGATCACCTATTACATTCTGGCCCTTCTGCTGCACGATTTTGCCTTCCCCACCGTGCGGGTGGAAATTGCCGAGGACATCAAAAGGGGGACCCTCTCCG
>WFYF01000079.1 GCA_015490255.1 Caldifarciminota bacterium | reverse complement strand
CCCCACGCCCCTGCTTTCGGCCAATCTGCGCCTGGCCGATGGTTCCGTGCCTCCGTATATCACCCCGGACACGGTGATTGAGGTGGACGGCGTGCCCATCGGGATCTTCGGGCTCGTGAGCGAATATTACCGGATCTATAACCTCTGGGAGGCCATGGAGCCCTGGAGGGTGGAACGGGAGATTCCGGCGGCGCGGGAAGCCGTTTCGCGGCTGAAAGCCCGGGGGGCGAAACTGATCATCTGCCTCTCCAACACCGGGTTTGCCCACGAAAAACGCCTTGCCCGGGAAGTTCCGGAAATTGACATCATCCTGGGATCGCTGGACCCCCCGGGGCTCCGGGAACCGGTGATCGCGGGACCCCGGCACACCCTGATCGTCCGACCCTACAGCGGCGGCACGCAGGCGGGGGTGCTGGAGGTATGGGTGGACCGGAGCGTCGGCGGGGTGGTGGGATACCGGTATGAAAGCGTGGCCCTGCTCTGGGAGGACTATCCGGGCACGCCCGCCGTGAGCGCCCCCCTGCCCCAGCCGGAAGACGAGGAAGAGTTTTTCCTGTTTCCGGAAAGCCAGACCATTCCCGGGGCCACCTTCCAGCCATGATCCCTCTGGCCTCTCCTTCTCTGGCCCGTGAAGCGGACCGGATCACCATTGAGGTGCGGGGGGTTCCCTCCCTCGTCCTGATGGAGGCCGCCGGGTGTGGCGTGTTCCATGCCATGCGCGCCCGGTTTCCGGAACAGCACGCGGTGGACCTCCTGGTGGGCAAGGGGAACAACGGGGGAGATGCTCTGGTGGTGGGGCGCCTGGCCCTGGAGGCGGGGTTCTCCGTACGGGCCTATCTCTTCCGGGACAAACTTTCGCCGGATGCCGCCGTTCAGCTGGAGCGATACCGGAGAGCGGGAGGGGAAGTGTTTCCCCTTGCCGATTATGTCCCGCGAAAGGCCGTTGTGGTGGACGGTCTTTTCGGTACGGGTTTTCAGGGAAGTCTTCCTGAGGAAATCCTCACGGTTCTGGCGCGGATTCCGGAGGATGTGCCCCGGGTGGCGGTGGACATTCCTTCGGGGGTGAACGGTGCCACCGGAGAAGGAGAACAGGCCTTCCGGGCGGATCTCACTGTGACCTTTTCTCAGGCGAAACCGGGGCATTTTCTCTATCCCGGCCGGCGGTTCGTGGGCGAACTCGTGGTGGTGCCCATCGGCCTGGATCCGGACGGCCTGGCCCTTTCCCCTCACCGTGTGGTGGAGGACCGGGATGTGGCGCAGGTTTTGCCCGTCCGGAAGGGGAACGAACACAAGGGCCAGGTGGGCCGGGTGCTGGTGCTTTCGGGGAGAAAAAACTATGCCGGTGCAGTGATCCATGCCGCATGGGGGGCCCTGCGGGCCGGCGCGGGCCTGGTGTTTGTGGGGGTGCCGGAAGCCATTTATCCGGTGGTGGCGGGCGCGGTTCCCCCGGCGGTGGTGTTCGCCGCCTCCGAAGGAGACACCCTCACGCGGGAAGCCGTGGATCGGGCGCTCGCCTACGCTCCGGACGTGGTGGTCACGGGACCGGGCCTGGGACGGGATCCCCATCTGAAGGAGGTGCTTCTTGCCCTTCTTGAACGTTTTTCGGGCCCTGTGGTCCTGGATGCCGACGGCGTGGTGCTTCTCCAGGATCACTCTGTTCTGCGGGTGCGGGAAAACCTGATCCTCACCCCTCACCCGGGGGAAATGGCTCACCTGCTCGGGGAGGGGTCCGGCCGGGAGGTGGACCGCCGGCGGATGGCGATTGCGGAGCGGTGGGCCGGGGAAGCCCGTTCCGTTCTGGTGCTCAAAGGGGCGCCCACCCTGACGGCGGGGGAGGGAAACGTATTCTGGAACCCCACCGGTAATCCCGGGATGGCCACCGGTGGAAGCGGGGATGTCCTGGCCGGCGTGATCGCTGCCTTTTCGGGACAGGGAATGAAACCGCTGGAGGCGGCATGGGCCGGGGTCTGGGTTCATGGCAGGGCGGGAGACCGGGCCCGTGAAGTCTGGGGCATGATGGGCCTGACCGCCCGGGAGATCGCCGACGAAGTGGCCCACGTTCTTCGGGAGTTCGGCCGATGAGCATGCTCTTGCTTGCCTGGAGTTTCCGGATGTTCCTCCCCGCGGGAGAAGTCTCGGGGCTGTATGCGCTGGAGGACCGGGTGGTGCTGACAGCCCCAGGAGGCATTCTGGTGATGGACACATCAGGCGCTCCTCTTGCGGGGATTCCCACAGAGACCTCACCGGTCCTGGCAGTCCTTGCCCCGGATGGGGGAAATCTCTACTGGGTGGACAGCGAAGGAGACCTTTATCGGGGAAACCTTCAGCGACTCCAGAGCCTCCGTCTTCTCCATCTGGGAGAAGGGCACTCCATGGCCACGGATGGCCAGCGGGTGTTCTTCGCCACCCTCAACGATCGGGTTGTCACCGTGGATCCCAACGGATTTCTTCGCCACGAGCCCCGTCCCCGACGTCTTCGCTGGACAGGGCTGTGGGGTCAGGTTCCCCGAACCCACACAGGCTGGATCTTCCTGGACCCCGTCCGCACCCGCCTCTCTTTCCTGGACCCGGATCGGGATCTGGCCTGGGTGATGGAGGATTCCGGTCTGGTCCGGGTGGATCTGCGAACCGGTATGCGCCGGGATTATGGGTTTCCTCTGCCTCCGGTGTATCCTCTGGAGGGCGTTTTTCTCCATCCCCAGCCGGGCGTGTATGGAGAAAACGGAGCGGCGGTTCTGGAGCGAGGAGCCTGGCGGACGGTGATCGTGGGGGAACGGGTGGTGGCGGCCTGCCCTCCCCGCCATTTTCTCACACCTTTCGTTCTTTTCATCCGGGAAGGGGGTCTCTCCCGGACCTTTCCGCTCACGGGCGGCCCCTATCGCCGTATGGCCTGCAGTCAGGGCAGGATCTGGGTGGGAGGACGGGACGGTGTCCGGGAGGTGGGCAAAGGTTTGCTTCTCTCTCTGGAAATTCGGGACCTCCTTTATCAGGATCGTCTCTGGGTGGCGTCTGCGGTGGGTCTTTTCGCTCTGGAAGACACCGCCTGGGTTCGTCTGCAGGACACCGCCGGCGTCCTGGAGGGAGAAGTGCTGGACCTCGCCGCGGGAGGGCGCAGGGTATATGCGGCCACACCGCGGGGGGTGGTGGCCATTCAGGATTCTTCCCTTCAGATCCTTTCCCGTTTCTCCATGGAGCGTGTGGTCAGCGCGGGTGAAACGGTGGTGGGGTGGAACGGCTTTCGGCTGGTCCGCCTTGACGCGGGGGAATCCATCCCTCTCTACGTCCCGGTGGAACCCCGGGACGTGATGGCCATGGCCGCCACACCGGAAAGTCTGGCGGTGGCCTCTCCCGGAGGGATATGGTGGTTTGGCCCGTGAGACGATGAGTCGCCAGCAACTGATTCAATGGGTTCGGCTGGTTCTGGACCAGATGGCCCGGCATGACGTCATGGACCGGGCCGCGGCTGTCGCGTTTTTCACTGTCTTCTCCGTGTTCCCGGCCATGCTCCTGGTGTTCGCCGTCCTCCATCTCACCGGGAGGGAAGCCCTGTTCCGGGCCGTCCTCCCCTTTCTCACCTCCATGCTTCCGGAAGCGCCGGTGGAGGTGCTCCAGAAAACCCTGGAAGAAGTGCTTTTCCGGCGAGGAAGCGTTTCCACGGGAATCGGTCTCGGCGCGGTGGGGCTGCTCTGGGCGGCTTCCATGGCCCTTTCGTCTCTGATGCACGCCATCTACCGGGCCTATGAGCTCCCCTATCACCGTCCCTTCTGGCTCACCCGCCTGCTGGCCCTGGTGGTGTTTCTGTTGCTTCTGCTGTGGAGCGCCCTCACTCTGGTGCTGTTTCTGTTCTATCCGCTGATGATCCAGATTCTTCCGGATCTTCTGCGGATTCCGCTTGTGAAAATCTTTCCCTATCTGGTGGGCTTTCTCCTGGTGGGCGGAGGCGCCATGATTCTGTTTTATCTTGCACCGCCCCGCCGGATTGCCCTCCGGTATCACCTGCCCGGAGCGGTGTTCTTTGCCCTCTCCTGGCTTGTGGGCACCCGACTTTACGCTTTTTATGTGAGCCACTTCGCAGTCTATCGGGCAGTGTATGGCGCCCTTTCCGGAACGATCGTGGGACTGATGTGGGCCTATCTCGCGAGCCTCCTGCTTCTCATCGGTGCTGAGGTGAACAGCGCGCTTCTGGAAGTTCTGGGACATCCGGAAAAAGTGGGAACCCCGGACAAAATTTCGTGAGACGCGTTCTCGTTCTGGTTGCCGGGAGCCTCGGTGCCCTTCTCACCGCCTGCCGGAGCGTTCCGCCCGCGGTTCCACCTGCCGCTCCTCCCGTCCGCCTGCTGCGGATCCTTCCCCTTCCTCCCCTTGCAGAGACCCTCCGGGTTTCACCGCTGGGTCCCTGGATCCGGATCCACCTGGGCACCCGGACCTCTCTGACCCTTCGGGACACCGCCCTGCTCATGACCACGACGGGCGTGGACACCCTGCTCCCCGGAGCCACGGTCTCCCTCCTCCGGACGGTCCATCTCCCCCCCAAAGGCGTGTGTGGACGGATGGATTCCACGGGGATTTTTGTGGGACGAATACTGGGCACATCCCCTCCGCTCCGGAACGGATTTTTCTTCCAGCCGGACGATGCGTGCACCGACACCCTCTGGATTCCCCGCCCCCCTGTGGCCCTGTGGAAAACGCCCCGCGGCACTTTCTGGAGCGGTCCTCTGGAGATCTGGCCCTGGGCTGGGAATGGACGGCGGGGTGTGGCGTTCTCCATCGGCCAGTTCCCCGGGAAACTGGTCCTCTGGCCGGGAGAAAAAGGCATTGAGCTTGTGAACGCCCTTCCCATGGAAATCTATCTGGAAGGGGTGGTGGCTGCAGAGATGGGCTCCCAATTCCCCGAAGAAGCGCTGAAGGCCCAGGCGGTTGCGGCCCGAACCTACGCTCTTCGCACGCTCCTCTCCCGTCCCCCTTTTGCGTTTTTCCATCTCTACGGCGACGTGCGACACCAGGCCTATCGGGGTGGGGCAGTATCGGAGAAAATCCGGCGGGCGGTGCGGGCAACCCGGGGAGAGGTGCTCATGGAGGGGGATTCTGTGGCGGTGGTGTTTTATCATGCCAACTGTGGCGGCGTGCTTGCCGACGGTCGGGCAGTTTTCGGTGTGGACCGTCCCTATCTGCGAGCCCGTCCGGATCTGTATCAGGGAGTAGCCCCCTGTGAATACGCCACCCGGAGGGTCCCGGAACTCGCATGGTTCGGCAAGCGGGAGCGGTGGCACGCTTTCATCCCCCGTTCCTGGCTGGAACGGGCCTTCAACCTGGGACGTTTTCGGACCTTCCAGGTTCTGGCCCGCAGCCCCTCCGGAAGGGTGGAGCACATCCGGATTGAGGGGACCCGAACCTTCCGGGAAATTTCGGGACAATCCCGGATTCGTCGCATGCTCGGCAAACCCCTGCCCAGCACGCTGTTCCGGGTTCAGGAAAAGGCCGAAGGCGTGTGGCTGGTGGGCTGGGGGTATGGACACGGCGTGGGCATGTGCCAGGTGGGTGCTGGAGGTATGGCGGCTATGGGGGCCGACCACCGGACCATTCTGGAACACTATTTTCCGGGTCCTGCCCCCCGCCGGCTCTGGTGAGGGTGTGCCGCTTCTGCAACAGACCCCTCTCCCCCATTCTCAAACCTGATATATTCGGAACCGGTGGAGGCGGAGGCATGCCCGATGGAGGCGGCGGTCTACCCGCCGCAGAGAGTGGCAATGTTTTTGCTCTTCTTCCCGTGAACCGAAAAGGAGGAAGGCCATGACCCTGGCCGAGAGAATTGACGAGCATCTTCAGAAACTCAAGCAGGATGTGCCCGAGGTCCGGGAAATTTTCCTGATCTCGGAGGAGGGCTTCCCCATATCCACCTATCCTCCGGAGGAACACAAAGAATCGGACCCCTTTCTGATCGCCTCTCTCTTCGGTGGGGTGGCCTCCATGGTGAACTCCGCCCTGAACGAAACCCGGCAGGGGAACCTTTCCCAGATGATCCTGGAAGCGGACAAGGGGGTAACGGTGATGGTGATCTTTCCCCACGGGCAGACCCTCACGGTGATCGCCGAGCCCACCGTCCGGATGGGCATTCTGGTGGGGTACATCCGAAGGCTGGTCCAGTCCCTCATGCCCCTGCTGGCCGAACTGTGAGGAGGTCCAGCATGTTCCGGGACGAAAAGATGCGGGAGTTTCTGGAAACGCACGGCGTGGTGGTTCCCCGATCGGCTCTGGCCGAAGCCTATGGACAGGTTCTTCGCCTGTCCGGCATCGGCCTGACAGGACTCATTTCCTCGGCCGTGGAACGGTCCGCCGCCAGGGTTGCAGAAGAATACCGGAATCTGTATGGGACACCGGAACCGGGGGATCTCCCGGACATTGTCGCTGCGTTCCTCCGGGAAGGGCACTGGGGTGAATTTGAGGTGATCTCCCGGGACGAGGCGGGCTTCACGCTGCGTGCCCCATCCACCCTGTTTTCGGAAGCCGCTTCCTCAAAAAAGCCCGTGTGCCATCCCATCGCCGCTTCCATCCAGGGATTCATCCGTGCCATCACCGGAGGGAAGGTCCACGTGAAGGAGACGGCCTGCCGGGCGAAAGGCGACGACTCCTGCCTGTTTGAGGTGCGAATGTCCTGACGCCGTGGCCCCGTTTCGTGCCCGGGCGGGGCATGGCCCCGCCCGTTGTTTATCGTTTCTTAATCCATCGTTCACACACCGTTAACCCGCGCCCGGTATCCTTGACTTGGACAAATTGCTGCCAAACCAGGAGGCATGCGCATGAAACGGACCGCGGTCCTGCTTTCCGCTGTCCTCCTCGTGGGGGCCACCCTGACGGGTGCGGGTTCCACCTTTATCTATCCCTTGCTCTCCGCCTGGGCCTATCAGTATGGGAAGGAAACCGGAAACCGCCTGAACTATCAGTCCATCGGGTCCGGTGGGGGGGTGCGTCAGATCGTCAACCGGACGGTGGACTTTGGCGCGAGCGACGCCCCGATGACGCCGGAGGAACTGGAGAAACACAGGCTTTATCAGTTTCCGGTGGCCATCGGCGGCGTGGTGGTGGCCTTCAACCTTCCGAAAATCACGAACCTGAACTTTTCCACCGAAGCGCTGTGCGGCATTTTTCTGGGCAGGATCACCCGGTGGAACGACACCCTGATCACCCGGGACAACCCCGGAATCAGTCTGCCCGATCTGCCCATCCGGGTGGTTCACCGCTCCGACGGTTCCGGCACCACCTGGATCTTCACCCACTTCCTCGCCCGGGCCTGTCCGGAGTGGGAAGAAAAGGTGGGGTATGGCAAGGCGGTGAACTGGCCCACCGGGATCGGGGGCAAGGGAAACGAAGGGGTGGCCAACTATCTTCGCCGGCTCCGGGGAAGCATTGGCTATGTGGAATACGCCTATGCCCTCCAGAACAAACTTTCCACCGCCCGGGTGGAGAACCGGGCGGGCGCGTTTGTGGAACCCTCGGTGGAGACCTTCCAGGAAGCCGCCCGTCACGCAAGCTGGAAGGCGGAACAGCATTTTTATGAGGTGCTCACCTGGGAGCCGGGGGAGCGGGCCTATCCCATCACCGGCGCCACCTTTATCCTCCTGGCCCGGGAGGCAGCGGAGAAAAACCGGCGGGTGATTGAGTTTTTCTCGTGGGGGTTTGAGAAGGGAGATGCCATTGCGGCGCGTCTTCATTATGTGCCCCTGCCGGCGGAAGTAAAGCAGGCCATCCGGGACTACTGGAAGGCCCACGGCCTCGTGGAATGAAACGCACCGGGCGATTGCTGGATCTCGGGGTGGGTGTGCTTCTGGGGGGACTTGCCCTGTTTGTGGGCGGGGTGTTCCCCCTGCTCACCCTTGCGGGACTGGTGAAAGACGCCTGGCCGGCCATTGAAAAGTTCGGCCTGACTTTCTTTGTCACCACCACCTGGGACCCCGTTCGGGAGGTCTTCGGGGCTCTTCCGGCCATCACGGGAACCCTGCTCACCACGGCCCTCTCCGCCCTGATCGCCTTTCCCATCAGTCTGGGCATTGCCATTTTCATCACCGAACTCTCCCCCCGCATCCTGCGGCCGGTGTGGACCACGGCGGTGGAACTTCTGGGGACCATCCCGAGCATCATCTATGGCATGTGGGGGCTCTTTGTGATCGCGCCCCTGATGGCCAATCACGTGGAGCCCTTCCTCCAGGAGACCCTGGGGCGTCTGCCTCTGGTGGGGGCGCTGTTTGCGGGGCCTCCTCTCGGCATTGATGTCCTCACCGCGAGTTTCATCCTTTCCATCATGATCATCCCCTATATGGCCACCGTGATCAAGGACGCCTTTGAGATGGTGCCCGACGCAATCAAGGAGGCCTCCTATGGCCTGGGCGCCACGCAGTGGGAGACCGTGGTGGGAGCGGTGATCCCCACGGCTTTCCCGGGGATTGTGGCGGGGTTCATCCTGGGCGTGGGACGGGCGCTGGGAGAGACCATGGCCGTGGCCTTTCTCACGGGGAACGTCCATCAGATCCCGAAAAGTCTTCTGGAGCCCCTGACCACCATCACGGTGGCCATCGCCAACGAGTTCACCGAAGCCGACACGGACGTGTATCTCGGGGCGCTGTTCTATCTGGCCCTGGTGCTGTTCCTGGTGAGTTTCCTGCTGATGTACGTGGCCAAAGAAGTCGTGTTTCTGCGCATCCGCAAACGGTTTGAAGGGCGATGAGACGCCGACGGGTGATCAACGTGCTCATGCTCTCTCTCGCGGGGCTTGCCGCGCTGTATGGGCTGGTGTTCCTGATCTGGATCCTGGTGGATGTGGCGGTCCGGGGGTTTCAGGCCCTGCATCTGGACCTGTTTCTTCAGGATCCGGTTCCGCCCGGCATGGAAGGGGGCGGCCTGAAGCACGCCTTCATCGGCCATGCCATCATCACCGGCCTGGCGGCCCTCCTGGGCATCCCCATCGGCATCGGGGCGGGGATTTTCTTTGCGGAATACGGGCGGACCCGGCCCTGGGCCCGGATGCTGCGCAGCGTGGTGGACGTGATGACCAGCATCCCCTCCATCGTGGTGGGCACCCTGGTGTATGCCCTGATGGTGCAGCCTGTGGGGCACTTCATGGGCATTGCGGGCTCGGTGGCCCTGGCCCTTCTGATGCTTCCCGTGATCGCCATCACCACGGATGAGGTGCTGCGGATGGTTCCCGACCATCTCCGGGAGGCGGCCTTCGCCCTGGGGGCCCACAAGGTGGACGTGCTCAGAGTCACCCTTCACGCCGCCCGGCGGGGGATTCTCACGGGGGTGCTCCTGGGGATCGCCCGGATCTCCGGGGAGACGGCACCCCTGCTGTTCACCTCCTTCAACAACGCCTTCACCGAACTGGATCCCACCAAGCCCATGGCCTCCCTGACCGTGACGATCTTCCAGTATGCCACCGGTCCCTATGACGAATGGCACGCCCAGGCCTGGGCGGCCTCCTTTATCCTCACCTTCACCACCCTGCTTTTCTTTATCCTGGCCAAGTGGGGGATCCAGCGGAACGGGAAAACCTGATCCTCCACAGATGGAAGCCGCAGGCGGCAACCCCTTTGCCGGAGAAGGGACAGGGAAACCAGCCGGCCCGGCCTTTATCACGCAACCTCTCATCAGACCTGTCGTTTCTCATCACGTCCTTTTGGTAGAAAGGGCGGGCAGAACTCTCTAAAATCAAGGGGGGTCAACAGGAGGGAGTGACTATGTGGTTCGTGGTGTTACTGGAGGCATTCACAGGCAGACCGATTTATTTCCCGGCTCCTGATCCGCAACGTCAGGAATCCCTAAACGTTCGTTGGGTGGGGGCCTGGCCATTCGGACCTGCGTACGCTGTTGCTGGCGATTCCGCACGAGACCTTGTGTTCCTTGGTTCCGGAGGAGGGGTCTATCAACACCATCTGCTCCCTCAAAGGTTTCAAATATCAAAACGCGAGGCGTTGTGCTGGCTCTGTTTTACGACGACTTGACCCAGAGACTGTACGTTGCGGACGGGACATGGGGACTCTGGATTTTTGATATAAGGGACCCCGGGGTTCCGCAACAGGTCGGGGTATACGACACCCCGGGTATCGCCAGTGGAATCACTGTTTCTGGCGCCTACGTTTACATTGTTGTTGCGCGTGATTCAGGAAAGTCCGAACCAGGTTCGCGTAACGTTCCCGACTCCCCTGAGAAACCCGGTAAGTCTTCTCCTTTTTTCACCCGCTGGCCGAAAAGTCCAGGTCCATGAGCTCGCTGCGGGAATCCAGGAGGCCAAAATTTCCCTTCAGGGGTTGCCGCCCGGTATATATTTCCCTCAAGCGTCCTTCCCCTCCCCGCCGGTTCGTCTGCTGGTGGTAAGGTAAACTCCAGCAGAATTCCGGTTCCCTGAAGGATAGGAAGGATGGGGGCGCGATTTCCACCCCCGGACGGTTCATCCCGGATTTCGTATCATTTTTTCATGCCGCGGTGGCGTGAGGTGTGTCAGGCCCTCGGACTGGAACCGCCCCGGGAGGACGCGGTTCTGGATGAGGTGACGGACTGGACGGAAGACGCCGGTCCGGGGGTGCTGCTCGTGCTCCGGAAGGGCACCCGGCACGATCCGAAGGCGCTGGCCGGGGAAGCCCTCCGCCGGGGGGTTTCCGCCGTGCTGAGCGAGGAACCCCTGGACCTTCCCGTCCCCCATGCGACCCTGCCCCTGAAAGACGAACATCTGAACATCCTCAGGACGATGTTTTATCCCGAACTGCGTGATCTGGTGCTGATCGGTGTCACAGGAACAAACGGCAAAACCACCACCACCTTTCTGCTTCACCACATTCTTTCCCGGGCAGGCTGGAAGGGGAGTCTTCTGGGCACGCTGGCCTATCGCCTTCCCGGGGAAACTTTGCGGGCCTCCCACACCACCCCGCCGCCCCTGCGGCTGGCCCGGCTGCTTGCCAGCACCGTGCGGCAGGGGGGGCACTTTGCGGTCATGGAGGTGTCTTCCCACGCTCTGGATCAGGGGCGGACCCGGGGGCTTGCCTTTACCCAGGGCATTTTTCTCAACCTGACCCGGGAACATCTGGACTATCACCGGACCCTGAAACGCTATGCCCTGGCCAAGGCCCGGCTGTTTGCTCAGAGCGAAACCAGCCTGATCCGGCTGGGACCCTGGAGCGACCTCATGATCCGTCATGCCCGGGGGAGGGTGGTTCGTCTGGGACAGGACGGAGACTATCGCGCCCGGATCGTACGCCGCACCCCCGGTGGACTGGGGATCTCCGTGAACGGACACCGGTTTTTCCTCCCCCTTTTGGGCGACCATAACCGGGACAACCTTCTTGCGGCGGTGGCCTCCGCCCGGGAGATCGGCCTCCCGTGGGAGGTCCTGGAGGAGGCGGTGCCATCCTTTCCCGGCGTTCCCGGCCGCATGGAGATGTTCACGGGTCCGGAGGGAAGGGTTGCCGTGGTAGACTATGCCCACACCCCCGACGGCATCCGTAAAGCCCTGGAAAGTTTGCGAAAGCACTTTCCGGTGGTCTGGATCGTGTTCGGGGCGGGAGGGGAGAAGGACCGGGGCAAACGCCCCCAGATGGGACGGGTGGCGGAGCGTCTCGCGGATCGCGTGATCCTGACCCTGGACAATCCCCGAAACGAGGAACCGGCGCAGATCTTTCAGGACATCCTTTCCGGAATGACCTGCCCCGCGAGGGTGATTCAGGACCGGGAAGAAGCCGTGCGGCAGGCCCTTTCGGAAGTCCCCCCGGGAGGGTGTGTGCTCATCGCCGGGAAAGGCCACGAGGACTATCAGGAGATTCAGGGGGTCCGGTATCCCTACCGGGATCAGGACGTGGTGCTGGCGGCGGGGTATAGCCGCATCCACCCCGCGGGGGGCCCGAAGAGATAGCCTGGAACGAAAGGGTTTTGCAAAATTCTCGCCGTGGGAATGGTTTCACCGGATCCCATGGCGGGAGAGACTGAAGGAAAGCAAATGCCCAACCCTCCCCATCAGTAAAAATAACCGGATCAACCTTCCAGTTTCCTGCATCGGGTTCAATAAAATACGGAGAGGGTGGTGTGGAGAGCCCCCGGCGATACAGGGTGCCTCCCTCCTCCATACTACAGGCTCAGGCAGCCGGCGGGGCGAGAAAGCCATACCACGGATGGCGCAGCAGATGGTGACGCAGATGTTCTGGCGTGCGGAAAAGCACAAACCCAAAAATTTTCCGGGCTTTCCACTCCAGCGCGGCATGGGCCCGGGGATCTTTCTCCATCACCACGGTCATCAGGTGGAGCCATTCCCCCCACGAGAGGTGGGGCGGCGCGTGCCGGAAGATGTCCCGCCAGTCCACCGGTTCCAGGTCCCACCGCCAGACGAAAAACAGTCTCCGGTAGAGCGGCCAGGTGCGGGAAAACCGGCGGGCGAGGGCAAGACCGACAGAATGGCCGTGCTCCATCAGGGCGTGGGCAAAGTCGTCCATGAAATATTCCCGGGTGTCCCGTTTCCCCAATCGCCATGCCCAGGTGCTCGCCTCCCGAAAGGCCGCGAACATCTCGTCCACCTCGTTGGCGGTCTTGGCGATGAAGGCCCGGAGCCAGTTGCCGAAAATGTGGATGCTTCGGTTCCCCGCCTTTTCCCCCAGAGTCCAGTATGCCTGGAGGTCCTCCCGGGCGAGATCCAGGGCGCCGATCTGGGCATACATGATGGCCCGGTGATAGCGTGCCCGCATCTCCTGATCCCTGTCTCCGGAGGCCCGTGCATCCTGAAGGGCGGTTTCCACAAAGCTCAGGGCTTCGGCGATGTGTCCCCGATAGGACAGTTCCATCAGGGCATTCCGCGCTTCCCGGGCAAACCCCATCAGACCGTGTTCTTCCGCCAGGGTGAGAATTTCCCGGTAGAGCCGAATCCGTGTTTTGAATCGCTCATAGGGCAGGGTGTCCGCCCGGGTCAGGAGAAGTTCGGCACGGGTTACCGGATCCTCGGGAAGGGAGATTCGGGTGATCTCCTGCCACAGTGCCTCCACCTGTTGCTGATCTCCCTGAAAGGCCGCAAGGTGAAGAAGCATCAGATTCCGGCGGAGGTGGAACCGCCCATCGTGAATGGTAACGTGCCGGAGATATTCAAAGGCCTTCCGGTATTCCCCCGCAGCCTGCAGGACTTCTCCCCGGAGGATCCGGGCTTCGTCCCCCTCCAGATTCTCCAGAATCCTGCGGGCTTCGTCCAGGTTCCCGGATCGGATCAGGGCGCGGACACGCAGAAGCTCAAGGGACTGTTCCAGTTCCGGTGGAACGTTTTCCAGATCCTGAAAGGTTCCAAAAAGGCGGAGCATCTGGCGCCACGATCCCGCCCGTTCCATCTCCCGGAGGGCCTCAAGGAGATACCGGGCGGCTCGGGAGCCGTCCCCCGAGAGCCAGGCAAGCCGGGCAAGGATCTGGGCGCGGGACAGGCCCGCAGACACTCCTGTGGCATTCCCCTCCAGATCTTTCAGGAGGGCCTGTGCATAGGTCCGCAGACGATCCCGGGGAAGGCTTGCCTGCACCGCCTCCTGAAAGAGGATATGGCGGAAAGCGTAGCGTTCGTCCTCCCCCGTGGATGGATCGTCCCGCACAAGGAGCCCGTGGCGCACCAGGTGCGCAAGGGTCTTCCGGAAGACCTCTTCGGACAGCTTCAGGGCCTTCCGTACGGGTTCTGGAGGGAAAACCGGACCCAGCAGGGAAGCGCACGCCAGGAGGTTCTGACATTCGGGAGGAAACTGGCTGATGCGGGCCCGGATCATGTCTTCCAGGCGCTCGGGCAGCACGCCGGAAGAGGCCCCCTCCTCCGCGATCAGCCGGGAAGCCTCCTCCACAAAGAGGGGAACCCCGCCAGTGCGGAGAAAAACCCGCTCAAACACATCCTCATCCGGGGGTTTCCCGTGCAGGCTCTCCCAGAAAATCCAGGACTCCTCATGGGTGAAGGGACCGAGGCGAATCACCGAGGAAGGAATTTCCCGTTCAAGGTGGCTCAGCGTGGCATGGAAAAAGGGCTTTCCGGGGTCGGGCGGACGGGCGCTCAGAAGGAAGAAGATGGGGTGGGCCCTGTGGAACAGAGACTCAATCGCCTGAAAGGTTTTCTCATCCGCCCACTGGGCGTCATCCAGCACCAGAAGGCGGGGCTCAAAGAAGAGGGAGGACAGCATGCCCACAAGCACTTCCAGAGCTTCTTCCGGTTCGCTGGGAAGGAGCTGCCGGGCATAGGTTTTCAGTTCTCCCGCAAGATCGGGGTTCTGCCCGAACAGGCGGGACGGAATCCTTTCAGGAACCGAGGAAAGGGCATCCCGGAGGGCAAGGAGAAGGGGGCCGAAAGGAGGCATCCCGAAGGGGAGGGCCCGGGCAATCACGACCTTGTTGCGGGGAATCCTCCGGAGGAACTCGGCCAGGAGCCGGGTCTTGCCGATGCCGGCCTCCCCATGGATCCGGACCATGGTGGGATGGGGTTCGTGGATGAAGCGTGTCCATGCTCTGTCCAGCGCCAGCAGGTCCCGCTCCCGCCCGACAAAAACCCGGCTGGAAGTTTTTCGCCAGGATCGGGCATCCTCCCGGGACGTCTGGAGAATGAACACCTCCCGGGGACCGAATCCGGGGATTTCCGCAGTGACGCCGTGGGTGAAGGTGAAGGCGTGGGCCGCCCGATTCCGGGTGGCAACATCCACCAGGAACTCCCCGGGCTTGGACCGTGTTTCCAGACGGGCTGCCAGATTCATGGGTTCCCCGATGAACCGGACTTCCGGCCCCGGGACCACCAGGACCTTTCCGGAGGCAACCCCGCCGTGGACCCGGAGGTCAGGATCCACTTCCGGAAGACGCTGGGTCAGGCGGACGCAGGCCTGAAGCGCCTGCACCGCAGCGTCCTCCATCACCCGGGGATAGCCAAACACGCACAGGGCACCGTCGCCGAGCTTCTGATAGAGAATCCCCCCTGCCTCGGTTACCGTTTCTTCAAGCAGATCAAAGAACCGTGTGGTGACGGTGGCCACATCTTCCGGGGAAAGGGTCCTGACCATGCGGGTGTAGCCCACGATATCCACATACACCACCGTGACCGGGTGATAGGCATCCTTCGGGATTTTGACCTGACGCCCACACTGAGGGCAAAACCTCGCTTCCGGAGGAAGAACACCCCCGCAGGAAGAACAATGCATACAACTTCTCTCGTTTTTCTTTACCATACACCCTCCGGGGTATTCTGTCAAGAATCCGCGCCCCACAAGAATCTTCCGCAACCCGGCCCCGCGGGCACGGTCTCGCCGGTTTCTCCCACAACACCGTTCCGCGAACAGACGCTTTTTGGAAAGGGCCCCGCGCGTTTTCCCCGCGGGGATTCCGGATGCGTCAGGGCGGTTCCTTGACATCCACGCCTTTTTCGCTTATAATGGGGTTGTTCTGACGTGTGCAGCGCGAAGAACAAGGAGGCTGGAGGATGCAGGGATATCGGTACCAGGCATACAGTCTGCACAATTACACAAAAATCCCCCAGATTCAGAAACTCCCCGAGGAGTACCGGTGGGCCATTGAGGTGGTGGGGCGGGTGCTTCCCTTTAAGACCAACAGCTATGTGGTGAACGAACTGATTGACTGGGACAAAGTCCCGGATGATCCCATCTATCGCCTCAACTTTCCCCAGCCTGAAATGCTGGTCCCGGAAGACTTTGAGGCGATTTCCAGCCTGCTCAAACGCAACGCCCCGAAAGAGGCCATCCTCAAGGAAGCCATCCGCATCCGGATGAAGCTGAACCCTCACCCCGCAGGACAGATGGAGCTCAACGTCCCTCAGGTGAACGGG
Organism: Caldifarciminota bacterium; assembly: GCA_015490255.1. Taxonomy (GTDB): domain Bacteria; phylum Hydrothermota; class Hydrothermia; order S141-80; family S141-80; genus S141-80. Next base: position 2,214 of record WFYF01000079.1, on the reverse strand, counting down.
AAAAGGCTCCCCGGTCTCCAGCACAAATACTACGAAACCGTGCTGTTCTTTCCCTCCCAGGGCCAGACCTGCCACGCCTACTGCACCTTCTGCTTCCGGTGGCCCCAGTTCGTGGGCATGGACGACCTGAAGTTCGCCATGAAGGAAATTGAAGACGTGATTGAATATCTCCAGGCCCATCCCGAGGTGAGCGACCTGCTCTTCACCGGCGGCGATCCCATGGTGATGAATGCGAAAATCTTCGGGGCGTATATTGACGCGCTGCTCTCTGCGGATCTTCCTCACCTCCGGAACATCCGCATCGGGACCAAAGCTCTGGCCTACTGGCCCTACAAGTTCGTGACCGACCGGGAGGCGGACGAATTTCTCCGGATCTTTGAGCGCATCGTGAAAGCGGGCAAACATCTGGCCATCATGGCCCACTTCAACCACCCCCGGGAACTTTCCACCGAGATCGTGCGCAAAGCCATTGAGCGCATCCGGGCCACCGGCGCCCAGATCCGCACCCAGTCTCCCGTGATCCGCCACATCAACGACGATCCCGACGCGTGGGCCGAGATGTGGCGCACCCAGGTGAACCTGGGGCTTGTGCCCTATTATATGTTTGTCGCAAGAGACACGGGAGCCCACCACTACTTCGCCCTTCCCCTGGTGCGGGCCTGGGAAATCTTCCGGAGTGCCTATTCCCGGGTGAGCGGTCTTGCCCGAACGGTGCGGGGACCCAGCATGTCCGCCAAACCCGGCAAGGTCCAGGTGGTGGGTGTGGCCGAAGTCAACGGCGAGAAGGTGTTTGTCCTGCGATTCCTCCAGGGGCGGAACCCCGACTGGGTCCACCGGCCCTTCTTCGCCCGGTTTGATCCCGACGCCACCTGGCTGGACGAGCTCAAACCCGCGTTCGGCAAAGAGCACTTCTTTTTTGAGGAGGAGGAATGGCCCCTCCCATGGAAACAGACCGCCGATGCGGGGGTCCGGGCCTGAAAGGCCCGGACCCCATTTGAACCATCGGTGAGCAATGTATATACTAACCCCATGCGGGACTTCGCCGATCAATACAGGGACGATCTGACGGGGGCCCTCAACCGCCGGTATCTCCGGGAGGCCCTTCCCCAGGTGTTTGAAGAGATGCGCAACCTGGGGCTCCCCCTTTCCATGCTGGTCCTGGACCTGGACAACTTCAAGGCCATCAACGATACCTATGGCCATCTGGAGGGGGACGCGGTTCTCCGGGAACTGGTGCAGTTTCTCCGATCCCGGTTGCGTCACAGCGATCTCATCATCCGGTACGGCGGCGACGAGTTCATTCTGGTCCTGCCCCACACGGACCAGGACACCGCCTGGAAGGTGGCCAACCGTCTGCTGGAGGAACTCCGGAAAACTTCCCTCCACGGCCACGAGATTTCCGGAAGCATTGGCGTGGCCACCTTTCCGGTGGACGGCTGGAGCCTGAACGATCTCTTTGCCCGGGCGGATGAAGCGCTGTATCGGGCCAAAAACCTGGGCCGCAACCGGGTGGAATCCGCCCACACCCGAACCCCCACCCTGGAGTGGCCGGTGGCCTTCATTCCCCGTATTCGGGAAGAACGATCCCTGGAACGCGCTTTCCAGAACCATCCGGGGCTGATCCTGGTCACCGGTCCTGCAGGAATCGGCAAAACCCGCCTTCTCACCGAATTCCTCACATCCCGGAACGTCTCCTTCCTCCGGGGCAACGCCTATGCGCTCTTTCAGGGCATGGCCTATGCCCCCTTCATTGAGATGATCCAGGCCGCTCTCCAGCAACATCCCGGGTTGATGGAATCCCTTCCCCCTCCCTACCGGGAAGACCTGATGGCCCTCCTGAACCGCACCGGCGCGGAACCCGCCTCCCGGACCCGCCTGTTTGAAGCGGTTTTCCGGTTGCTTGAGCTGACCCCGGCAGAGGTTCTGATGCTGGACGATCTCCAGTGGCTGGACGAGTCCAGTCAGGAGCTTCTGTATTTCCTTCTGCGGTCGGGCCTGCGGTTTGTGGGGACCCTCCGGAAAGAGGAGCAGGAGCGGGTGGCCCAGTCCTATCTTCACGCCCTTCACCGGGAGGGGCGGGTGGAAGAGATCCCCGTGCCTCCCCTCTCCCGGGAGCAGGTGCGGGTGCTCCTTCACCGGGCACTCCAGATGGAGCCGGATGCCACGCTGGTGAACACAATCTATCGCTTTTCCGGCGGCAATCCCTATCTGGTG
>WFYF01000078.1 GCA_015490255.1 Caldifarciminota bacterium | reverse complement strand
GGGTGGTGCCATAAGCACCCCAAGCCATTCCCGAAGGGAATGGCTTGGGGACCCCTTATAGAGAGCACCCCGAGCCCCCCGGAAAGACCACCTCATGAAAGCATCCCCCGCTCAATTCCCAAAGGGAATTGAGCGGGGACTCCGTAAAACAACCCCAGGCAATTCCTGGAATGGTGTGGTGAGGCCTTTAAAGGCTCCTGCGGATGGAAGTTGGGAGGAAACCGTGAGGGAAGTTAAAATTGCCAAGTCTATGTGAAAGTGTGGGGTGAATGGAAAAGGTTTCCTTGTGCGTCCGGGGGGGATGGGTTATAATGGTCTCTGGCCAATTCCGCTCAAAAGGAGGTTGAAGGGTGCGCAACTGGCAAGTCCGGGGAGTCTTTTTTCTCATTGTTCTTGCGGCGGCCCTGTGGACACTGTGGCCTTCCTATCGCTATTACACCCTCTCGCCTGAAGAGAGTGCCAAACTTCCCCCTTCGGAAAGAGAAAACCTCCAGAAGCGAGCCATCAACCTGGGGCTGGACCTGAAGGGCGGGATGTATCTCCTCCTGGAAGTGGATCGCGAAAAGCTCAAAGAGGGAGATGTGGAAGGGGCGGTGGACCGGGCCATCCAGATCATCCGGAACCGGATTGACCAGTGGGGGGTGTTTGAGCCATCCATTCAGAAGGTGGGCACGGACCGGATTCTGGTCCAGCTCCCCGGGGTAATGGACCCGGATCGGGCCAAAAACCTGATCGGAAAGACCGCTTTCCTGGAGTTCCGGGTTGTGGCGGACGAAGAGCTGACCCGGAAAACCCTTTTTGCCGTTGACAGTGTCCTTCGGGAAGCCCTTGCCCAGGACACCGCTCTGATGGCGGATGTCCGGGACCGCCTTTCCCCGGACCGCCCCTTTGTTGCCCTCCTGGGTCAGGTGGGTGGCGATTATGTGGTGAGCGTGGACAATGTGGGCCTGGTGGACACCATCCTTTCTCTGCCCGCGGTCCGGCGGGCCATCCCACCGGGCTATGAGTTTCGCTGGGGCCGAATTTTTGAGGTCTCCGGCGCGAAATACCGCCGGCTGTTCCTCCTGAAAAAACGGGCAGATCTCACCGGGGCGGAACTCGCCAGCGCCTATCACACCATCGGCTCTCCTCAGGACCCCACCGCCGCCAACCAGCCCCTGGTGATCCTGGAGTTCACGCCCCGGGGGGCGGTGCGGTTTGAGCGCCTGACGGAAGAGAACGTGAACAGGCGTCTGGCCATCGTGCTGGACGGGGTGGTCCAGTCCGCTCCCGTGATCCGTCAGGCCATCCGGGGTGGAGCGGCCCGCATTGAAGGGATCGGTTCGCTGGACGAGGCCAAGGATCTTGCGGTCATCCTCCGGGCCGGTGCCCTGCCTGCGCCCCTGCGGATCATTGAGGAGCGCTCGGTGGGCCCCACCCTGGGGAAAGACTCCATTGAACGGGGAACCCGGGCCCTGGTGGTGGGCTTTCTCCTGGTGGTGGTGTTCATGGCCCTCTATTACCGCACCGCCGGCATCGTGGCGGACCTGGCCCTGCTGCTCAACCTGGTGCTGGTGCTGGCGGCTCTGGCGGCCTTCCACGCCACCCTCACCCTTCCGGGCATTGCGGGGTTGATTCTGACTGTGGGCATGGCGGTGGACGCCAACGTGCTCATCTTTGAGCGCATCCGGGAAGAACTCCGATCCGGAAAGACCTTCTATGCGGCCATGCAGGCAGGTTATTCCCGGGCTTTCATCACCATTCTGGATGCCAACGTCACCACCCTGATCGCCGCCCTGGTGCTCCTCCGGTTCGGCACCGGACCCATCCGCGGTTTCGCCACCACCCTCTCCATCGGGATTGTTGCCAGCTTCTTCACCGCCATCTATTTCACTCGCTGGGTGTTTGAAGGTCTCCTGGCCCGCAAAACCCGGAAGACCCTGGCCATCTAAAGGAGGCACGCCATGCAATTTTTCAGCAATCCGCAGATTGAGTTCATCGGGCGCCGCTATATCGGTTTTGCCCTTTCCGGGGTTCTGATCCTGTTTTCTCTGGGTGTGATCCTGACGAAAGGCATCCGTTATGGCATTGATTTCACCGGGGGAACCCTGATTCAGATCAACGCACCGGTGGACATCGCCACCCTGCGGGACGCCCTCTCCCGGGCGTTTCC
>WFYF01000077.1 GCA_015490255.1 Caldifarciminota bacterium | reverse complement strand
TCCTGCAGCAGGGTGACCGTGCCGTGGATATCGGAGAAAAGAAAACTTTCCACATCCAGAAAGGACCGGTCCACGTGGGTTTCGGCCGCCAGATGGAACACCCCATCCGCAACGGAGAACAGGCTTTCCCATATGGCGGGGTTGGCCACATCGGCCACCACAAGGACAAAACGTCCTCCCCCGGTCTTCCACTCCTGGAGAAACCCGGAAAGGTCCTCCCGGGTGGGCACCGGGCGGACGGTCCACGAAGGGGGGATCTTTACGGAAAGATCCCGGGCCTCCTTGGCCTCCATGGCGAACTCGGCCAGGCGATGGGGACCCTCCTCCGCATAGTGGGCATAGAGAGCGTGCCGGCGGGGGAGGCTTCCGAAAAGGGGCAAAAACACCACCCGATCCCTTTCCGGGACAAAATCCAGGCTGGCCACAGATCCGGCATAGGTGAGCCAGTCCACCCCGATCACCCGATCCCCGCGGGCCAGGAGTTTTTCCACAAGATGAGAACCGATGAAACCCGCAGCGCCGGTCACAACATACACACTCATGCCGCACCTCCTGCAATCGCCTGAAGGACTTTCAGGAATTTCCGGTGGGCGCCCACGTCGTGGACACGGAACACCCGGACGCCTTTCAGAAAGCACCATGCCGCCGCTGCCAGCGTGCCTTCCAGCCGATCCTCCGGATTTTCCCCCGCCCCCAGCATCCGGATAAAGGATTTGCGGGAAACACCGATGAGCACCGGCGCGAGTTCCCCGAAACGATCCACGTGGTGAAGCAGGGCCAGATTGTGCTCAAGGCGCTTGCCAAATCCAATGCCCGGGTCCACCAGGATCCGGGCCAGACCCTTCCGGCGGGCAAAGGCCACCCGTTCCCGGAGGAAGGCGTGGACCTCCGCCACCACGTCCGTATAGGTGGGGTTTTCCTGCATGGTTCGGGGGGTGCCTTTCATATGCATGAGCACCACGGGGGCGTTGAAACGGCGGGCCACCGCAACCATTTCCGGATCAAAACGCAACGCCGAGACATCGTTGATCCAGTTCGCCCCACGCTTCAGGGCTTCTTCGGCCACAGCCGCTTTGGTGGTGTCCACAGAAATGGGGACATCAAAGCGGGCCCGGATGGCTTCCACCACCGGGACCACACGCTCCATCTCCACCTCAAGGGGCACAGGTTCCGCACCGGGACGGGTGGATTCTCCACCCACGTCCACGATGTCCACCCCCTCCTCAAGCATCGCCTCCACCCGGTGCAGGGCGGCGTCCAGCCGGGCATATCGCCCGCCGTCATAAAAGGAGTCCGGCGTGACGTTGAGAATCCCCATGATGAGGGGGCGATCCGGAAGGGGCCACATCAGAGTTCTCCCGAGAATCCCCAGACCTGCAGCAGCCCCTCCGGCGCGAGGGACTTCCGGATCCGGTCCAGGGCGAAAACCTCCCCGCGGTGGAACACCTGAACCTCCCGGTCACGGAGAATCACAAAACCCCCTCCCAGATCGTCTCCGGGAAGGACATAGAACAGATCCCCCGGAGCCTTTGTCCGCTCCAGGGCGTCCATCCACCACAGCAGGCTCCCTCCGGGGAGGAATCCCTGAACCATGGGAAGGCCGGTGAAATACACTCCCACGCCGGTGAGAATACGCTCGTCCACCTCAAAAAATCGCCACTCCATGGGCTCCACGGTGGAAAGCAGGTGGACGTAATGAAGGGCTGCCCGTCCCTCCCGAAGCTCATCCACGGCCGTTTTCCAGAACACGGATCCCATCACCGTCCCGCCGAGAAACATCCCCCACATTTTCCCCTTTCCCGAGCGCCCCTGGAGCAGGCCCGATGCATGCGCGCGATAGACTTCCCGGAAAATCTCCTTGGCCAGGATCCACTGTTCGGCCTTCCGGACCCACCGCTCCTGAAGGGGAAGGTGGGACAGGATGGCGTCCAGGAGCTCATACCGGTTGGCTTCCACAGGACTCCGGATCTGGACCATCTCCAGAAGTTCCATGCCCCGCTCCATGGTGGCCTCGGAAGCCTCTGGAGAAGGCGTGGACCCCTCAAGCACGGCATAGACTTCCTCGTCTTTCTCCAGCCCCCCGAAGTCCTCCACCGTCAGCGCCTCGGCCTCGTCTCCTCCGCCATCCAGGGAGACCTGTTCGTTGAGGGGCTTTTCGGAATATTCCCCTGCACCCCACAGGAACAGTTTGGACAGCTCCTTCCGTCCCCCGCCCCACGTGCTTTCCACAGAAAGAATTCGGCCCTCCCGGATCTTGACGATCACCACTCCCGAACGCTCCGGTCCCCAAAACACCAGCTGCACGGTTTTCCGTCCGGACAGGGCCCCGTACAGCACATCCACAAAGGATCCGCGTTTCATCTCACCCCCGTGCCCGTTCAAGGAGGGCTTCCCGGGCCTGGCCCACCGAGACCCAGCGCACGGGAACCCCCAGCGCCTCTTCCAGTCTTAAAACATAGGGCGAACGGTCCGCCCGGTCAAGGTCTTCCGGCACAGGCCACGTCTCGTATTCCACCGTGACCTCTTCCAGCGGGATCATCCCCAGTGGGGGCCATTCATAGCGCTCCTGTCCGACCTTCCAGGCCACCCCCACCGGAACCTCCCCCATCCCGGCAAGGACATCCAGCTTGGTGAGGGCAATTTCGGTCGCCCCGTTGAGGCGCACCATATACCGCAACATGGGAAGATCCAGCCATCCGCAGCGCCGGGGCCGTCCCGTTGTGGAACCGTATTCCCCACCCCGCTCCCGCAGAAGGCCGGCCCGCTCGTCCCGGACTTCCGTGGGAAAGGGCCCCTTTCCCACCCGTGTGGTATAGGCCTTCATCACCCCGATCACCCGGGTGATGGCCCGGGGCGCCACCCCGAGTCCCACCGTGGCACCTCCGGCAATGGTGTGGGAAGAGGTGACGTATGGATAGGTGCCAAAGGCCAGATCCAGCCCCGCTCCCTGGGCACCTTCCAGGAGAATCTGCCCGCCTTCTTCGTGGGCTTTCTGCGTCAAAAAGGCCACATCGGCCACATAGGGGGCCACCCAGTCCCGGAAACGCAGCAGATCCTCCACCACCTTCTCCCGGGGGATGGGCGGTTTGCCATACCGGGCGGCCAGGATTGCCTCGTTCCACTCAAAAAAACGTTCCAGAAGGCGATCGCGTTTCTCCGGACGCTCAAAAAGGGTCCGGAGGGGGATCCCCATCCGGGCGCTCCGGTCCCGGTAAGCCGGTCCGATCCCCCGGCGGGTGCTGCCCACACCCCTTCCCTTTTCCTCTTCAAAGTGATCTTCATACCGGTGATGGGGGAGCACCAGATGGGCCCGGGCATCCACGAAAAACCGTCCCCGGAGGGAGATGCCTTCTGCCTCCACCGCCCGGGCTTCGTCCTGGAGAACCTGGGGGTCCACCACCACCCCGGCTCCGATCCCGCAGCGTACACCTTCCCGCAGGATTCCGGAAGGAAGGAGGTGGAAAATGTGCTTTTTCCCGTTCACCAGCACCGTGTGCCCGGCATTGGCCCCACCCTGAAACCGCACGACCCAGTCAAAGGCGGGTGTGATGGCGTCCACGATCTTTCCCTTTCCCTCATCTCCCCACTGGAGTCCGATGATAACCGTATAGGGCATGGTTCAGCCTCCGAAAAGATCCGGTGTTGTGGACAATCCAAGATATTGCAGTCCCTGACGGGTGATCCTTCTCCCCCGCGGGGTCCGGACAAGAAACCCGATGCGGAGGAGGAAAGGTTCCACCACTTCCTCAAGGGTCTGGGGATCCTCCCCCAGCGTGGCGGACAGGGCACGGATGCCCGCAGGCCCCCCGCCGAACTGCTCCACCAGGGTGCGCAGAAACCGGTGATCCAGCGCGTCCAGTCCCCGGGGGTCCACCCCCATCCGATCCAGGGCGTATCGGGCAAGCTCTCCGGTGATCACACCGTCTCCCTCCACAAAGGCGAAGTCGTGGGTCCGGCGGAGCAAACGGTTGGCTATCCGGGGGGTTCCCCGGGAGCGCCGGGCGATTTCTCCAGCACCCTCCGGTGTGATCTTCACCCCCAGGATGCGGGCGGAGCGCATGACGATCTCACGAATCTCCTCGTCTGCATAATATTCCAAGTGTTCCAGAATGCCGAACCGCGACCGGAGGGCCCCGGTGAGCATCCCCGGCCGGGTGGTGGCACCGATCAGGGTGAAGGGAGAAAGCTGGAGACGAATGGTTTTGGCATGGGGGCCCCGGTCCAGCATCACATCCAGGGCAAAATCTTCCATGGCGCTGTACAGATATTCTTCCACCGTCCGGGGCAACCGGTGGATCTCGTCAATGAAAAGCACATCCCGGGGCTGGAGGCGGGTGAGGATGCCCGCAAGATCCGCCGGACGCTCCAGCACGGGGCCGGAGGTGGACACCAGGTTCACCCCCAGTTCGTGGGCGATGAGGTGGGCCAGGGTGGTCTTTCCCAGCCCCGGGGGGCCGGACAGCAGAACGTGATCCAGGGCTCTTTGCTGTTTTCGGGCAGCCACCACATACACCTGGAGGTTCTCCACCACACCCCGCTGACCCACAAACTCTTCAAAGCGCCGGGGACGCAGGGTGGCCTCCAGCTCACGGTCTTCCGGGAGGGGGAGGGGAGAATGCCAGCTCATGACAGACTCCGGATTTCCAGGGCCTTCCGCAGCAGGGTCTCCTCGTCACCCTCCGGAACCTCTTTCAAGGCCTCGTTCAGGGCCTTTCTGGCTTCCTGGGGAGAAAGCCCCAGCGCCACCAGCGCGTCCAGAACTCCGGACGGAACCTCCGGCAACACAACCTCGTCCTTCAGTTCCGACAGGATGCGCATTGCGCGTTTTTTCCCCACCCCCGAAATCCGGGAAAAGAAGTGGACGTCACCGTCCGCAACTGCCTGAAGCAGGATCTCAGCGGGCGCTTCCGCCAGGATCCGGAGGGCGGTCTGGGGCCCCACTCCCGGAATTTTGAGGAGACGGAGGAAAAGTTCCCGATCTCTGGAATCGGTGAACCCATAGAGGTTCAGGGCTTCCCCCACCACGAGATGGGTCCACAGCGCTGTGCGCTGCCCGGGATCGGGGAGCCCCCGGGGGACCGTCCAGATCCGGAGGACCACGGGCCCCACCTTCAAAAGGACCCAGATGTGTCCCCGTTCCAGCACCTCCCCCTCAATCCGCTCAATCACTGGAGCACCCCTTCCTGGAGGGCAAACCCGGCGGCCAGCGCCAGAGCGTCGGTGAGATCGGGAGGCCAGGTGGAAAGGTCCACCCCCAGAATGTGGGCAATCATGCGGGCCACCTGTTCTTTGGAAGCCTGGCCGTATCCGGTGAGCACCCGTTTGGCCCGGGTGGGGGAAATCTCCTCCACCGAAAACCCCGCCCGGGCACAGGTCAGAAGGAGGGCTCCCCGAACCGCCCCCATGACCAGAGCGGTGCGGGGATTCCGGTGAAAGATCACCGCCTCCACCACCACCCGATCCGGATGTTCACGCTCCAGGATGGATTCGCACACCCGGGCGATGGTGTGGAGCCTTTCCGGGAGCCCATCCCGGGGAGAAGATCGGGCCAGCCAGCCTTCCACCCTGCGGGTTTCAAGATCCAGCAGGGCAAACCCCGTGGAACGCAGGGACGGGTCCACCCCCAGAATGCGCATCAGGAAGATTCCGCCAGGGCCTGAAGGGTCTCTTCCGAAATGTCAAAGTTGGCAAACACCCTCTGGACATCGTCGTGCTCTTCCAGCGCCTCCATGAGTTTGATCACCTTCTCCGCGTCCTTGCCTTCCACCCGAATGGTGTTCTGGGGCAGTTTGGTCAGTTCGGCATGGGTATAGGGGATGCCCGCCCCCTCCAGCGCTTCCACCACCGCACGATAGGCTTCCGGTGGCGTGAGAATTTCATAGGTCTCGTCCTGTGTCCGGAGGTCGTCCGCTCCGGCCTCCAGCACCACCTCCATCAGCGTGTCTTCGTCCACCGCCGAACGCTCCACATAGATCACGCCCCGATCTTCAAACTGCCAGGCCACGCTGCCCGGGGTGGAGAGGTTTCCCCCGTGCTTGCTGAAAAGATGCCGGATCTCGTTGGCCGTGCGGTTCCGGTTGTCCGTGAGGGCGATCACCAGAAAAGCCACCCCGCCCGGGCCATAGCCTTCATACACGATTTCCTCATAGTGAACCCCTTCTGCGCCCCCGGTGGCCCGCTTGATGGCCCGCTCAATGTTGTCCATGGGCATGTTGTGCGCTTTGGCCCGCTCAATGGCCAGGCGGAGACGGGGGTTGAGATCCGGATCCGGGCCGCCCTGCCGGGCCGCCACCATGATCTCCCGGGTGAGCTTGCTGAAAATCTTTCCCCGCCTGGCGTCAACTTTGGCCTTTTTATGTTTGATCTGCGCCCATTTGGAATGTCCAGCCATCCCTCAACCTCCTTTCATGGGGATAGTATAGCCTTTGCGGGGGGAAGCGTCAACCAGAGGGGATCTGAGCTCCGGACATGAGTTCGGACAGGTATACATGGAGGAGGGGAAAAGGAAGGTGGGGATCCTCCGGGGGAAATCCTGTAGATTTCCCTGCTTCGCAAACGGAAAAAGGAGGATCCCCATGAGGAAGTTTATACCCCTGAAGTCGTTCATGCAAGCGCTTCTTTCCCCCCAACCGGTTCCTTCCGGAACCGGTTGGGGACCCCGAAGAAGGGGTTGGGTCGCTGTGTGTTTCCTTATCGCCCGAGCCATGAAAAGCATTTCTGAAGATGCCGCATACAAGCGTATCCAGCCTAATCCCCATGACATCCTCTGGAGGCTCTTCCCCGAAACCGCTCCTTTCGTGAGGAATGAAGGATATCGGAAAGTCGCGAAATGCCGCCCACACTGCCCCAACAACAGGGCTCCCGCGGAATTTCTCAGAAATTCCGTGGGGTTCTAATTTACCCCGTGGCGTTTCCTTCAGGAAACGCCACGGGGACCCCAAAAAGGTGGTCTTTCGGGGCTTGAGATACCGCGGGGAAGTGGAGGTGAACGTTATCGGGGTGTGGGCGTGGGGCCAGGAAGAGCCTCTGTGGCTTATGACCACGCTGGAGGTGTGAGGAAGCGTTGCGGCCAAATCCCCGTGACGTTTTCGTACGAAAACGTCACGGGGACCCCCTGGGCATTATGTTGTTTCCTGGAGGAGAAGTACGCCAGGAGCTTTACCGCCGTACGGGCTCTGCAAGGTGGAAACATTTGGGCCCCTGCGACGTTTCCAAAAGGAAACGTCGCGGGGTGTGAAAAATGGTGATTGCCGTCCAAAGAATGGAAGTCCCTCGTGTTTTTTCGGGGTCCCCACGACGCTCCGAAGAAACGTCGTGGGGTAAGAACGTGTGCTCCACACCTTCATCCAGTCCCTCTACCCAGGTGTCCGAACTTATGGGTGAACATCAGGTACTCCTTGCTTTGAAGGTTCCCTGTGCGGTCTCTATAATCACACGAAACGACGAACAGGAGGTGATCCATGGGCGTGTTCCGGGGCACCCGTCTCACATGGTATGGGCATGCAGCCTTTTCCATCCGGTCTCCCAGCGGACTCCGGGTTCTGGTGGATCCGTGGCTGGAGAATCCCAAAGCCCCTCCCGGTGCCAGGGACCAGGTGATTCAGGAAGGGGTGGACGTGATCCTTCTCACCCACGGTCACTCCGACCATGTGGGCAACACGGTGGAAATCGCGAAGGCCACCGGGGCAAAGGTGGTGGCCATCTATGAACTCATGCTTTTTCTGGCTCGCCAGGGCGTCCCAGAGGAACAGCTCGTGGGCATGAACAAATGGGGAAGCTATCGCCAGGGGGACCTCGTGGCCACCATGGTGGAGGCTACCCACTCCAGCGGTGCGGATGTGGGTGGAGAGGTGTTTGTGGGAGGCGAGGCCGCCGGATTTGTGCTTGCCTTTGACAACGGAGACGTGATCTATCACGCCGGGGACACAGGGTTCACCGGAACGGAGGAAATTATCCGGGACCTCTTTCGTCCCACTGTCGCCCTGGTGCCCATTGGAGACCTGTTCACCATGGGACCCCGCCTGGCCGCCCACTTCGTCCGGAGGGTTGATCCGCAGGTGGTGGTTCCCATTCACTGGGGCACGTTCCCTCTTCTAACCGGAACGCCCGAAGCGCTTCTCAAAGAACTGGGAAGCGCCTGGAAGGACCGGGTGCGCGTTCTTCAACCCGGCGAAAGCCTGGAGTAACGCCATGCAGGAATGGGCACTGATACTCGGGGCCTCCAGCGGGTTCGGCGCAGCCACCGCGCGGGAGCTGGCCCGCCGGGGGTTTCACATCATCGGGGTGCACCTGGATCGCCGGGCCACCCTTCATCTTGCGGAAGCCGTTCAGGAGGATGTCCGGAAGGCTGGAAAGACGCCCCTTTTCTTCAACGTGAATGCGGCGGACCCGGAGAAACAGAAGGAGGTCCTGGACAGCGTGGAAGCCTATTTTGAGGAGCACGGGGGGAAGGAGCAGCACCACATCCGGGTGCTGCTCCACTCCCTGGCCTTCGGCACGCTGCTTCCCTATATTCCCATGAAACCCGATGACCGGCCCATTTCCCGGAAGCAGATGGACATGACCCTGGAGGTGATGGCCCACACCCTGGTCTACTGGACGCAGGATCTGGTGATGCGGGGGCTGATGCGGGAAGGTGGCCGCATCTTTGCCATGACCAGTTCCGGCGGGCACCGGGTCATGCCCTACTACGGCGCAGTTTCAGCCGCCAAAGCCGCGCTGGAATCTCACATCCGCCAGCTCGCTCTGGAACTTGCGCCCCGCGGAATCACGGCCAATGCCATTCGGGCCGACGTCACGGATACGCCCGCCCTCCGGAAAATCCCCGGCCATGAGCGTTTCATGGAAATCGCGGTGGAGCGCAACCCCCACCACCGCCTCACCACTCCGGAAGACGTCGCCCGGGCCATCGGGGTCCTGGTGGATCGGGATCTCTACTGGATGACCGGCAACGTGATCAACGTGGACGGCGGGGAAGACATCGTGGGGTGAGCGTGAGATTTCGCACACCCGGAACGTCCGCGGGGCTGTATGCTTGAAGTCCAGCAAGGAGGAACATCATGGCCGTATACAAAAAAGTCCAGATCGTGGGGACGAGCGGAGAGTCCCTGGAAGACGCCATCCAGAAGGCCATTGCCCGGGCAAGCAAAACTCTCCGGAATCTGGGATGGTTTGAGGTGAAAGAGATCCGGGGGGCCCTTGCCGAAGGCCGGGTGAAGGAATATCAGGTGGTCATTGAGGTGGGGTTCCGTCTGGAAGACGCCGATAGCCTGTGACGTGCCGGGGGCGGTGTGGGGCGGGTCCGCACAGGTCTGGACGAGCTGGTGCGACTGCGCTTTTCCCCTCTGCGGGGAAGGCGGTTTGCCCTGCTCATCCACGCCGCCTCCGTGGCGTCTGATGGAACGTTCATCCTGGAGCTCCTTCATCGGGAAAACCTGACGCCTGCCCGGGTTTTTGCCCCCGAGCACGGTCTTTTCGGGGAGGCGCAGGACCAGGTTCCCGTGGAAGACCGGCGGGACCCCATCTGGGGGCTTCCCCTGAGAAGCCTTTACGGAAAAACACCGGAAAGTTTGTATCCCCGCCCGGAAGATCTGGAAGATCTTGATCTTGTGGTGGTGGACCTCCAGGATGTGGGGGTGCGCTATTACACTTTTGTGTATACCATGGCTTTCCTGATTCGGGAAGCCGCCCGCGTGGGTGTTCCGGTGCTGGTGCTGGATCGGCCCAATCCCCTCGGAGGTGAGCGGGTGGAGGGTGGCGGCGTGGAACCGCCTCTCCGTTCTTTTGTGGGGGCGTTTTCCATTCCCGTGCTCCACGGTATGACGCCGGGTGAACTGGCCCGGATGTGGAACGAAACCGAAGGATGGAAGGCCTCGCTGGAGATTCTCCCCCTTGTCGGGTGGAACCGGAATATGCCCTTTGAGCACACCGGCCTGCCCTGGGTTCCTCCCTCTCCGAATATGCCTTTTCCCACCACCGCCCGGGTGTACGGTGCCACCTGTCTCCTGGAAGGCACCAATGTCTCGGAAGGGCGCGGGACCACCCGCCCTTTTGAGCATTTCGGCGCACCGTGGCTGGATCCGCTCCACCTCGCACAGGAAGTTCACATCGCAGGGGCCCACCTCCGACCGGTGGCTTTTATTCCCACCTTTCACAAATATGCCGGTGAACTCGTGAGGGGGGTGTTCCTGCACGTGCGGGATCCGGAGGTCTTTTCCCCTCTTGAGGCCGGCTATGCCCTGCTTTCTTATTTTCTCAAACACCCCGCCTTCGCCCTGCGGGATGCCCCTTATGAATTCCGGGAGGACGTTCCCGCTGTGGACCTTCTTCTGGGGGCTTCCTGGATCCGCCCTTTGCTTGCAAAGGGGGAGGTGAAGGAGGTTTTGCGCAGGCTGGAGCCGGAACGCGTGCGATTTCTCACACACAGGCGTTCCTTTTTGCTGTATCCTTGAAGTTGAGGGGAAAACGGGAGGTGTGTCATGAGACGGTTGATCATCCTGGCAGGCGTGCTTGCGGTGCTCGCCTGCAAGAAAGACACCACGGGGCCCGATACCCGTCAGGCCCCCGCGCTGGATCCCCGGAACTTTCCCGTGGGGGTTGCTTCCTGCGGGCAGGAGAGCGGGACCCTCCAGATGGAGGTGCGCTCCCCCAACGGGCGGTTTCCTGTGCCGGGGGCGGTGGTCTATGTGGGTGAGGAGGATTGCGGGGCCACCACCGATTCCAGCGGTCGGGCCGTGCTGCAGGGGCTTTCCCCTGGCAGCAAAAGTGTGGTGATCCAGGCGGGGTTGTTCCGGAGTCAGACCTCCCAGACGGTCCAGGCTGGAACCACGGCCGTTTCTGTAAATCTCTCCCAGGGAGGCGTGCGTCTGGCGGTGTTTTACGGCGTGTATGATGCCATCCAGAACGTTCTGGATTCACTCGGATTCACCTATGACTTCTTCCAGAGCACCGACACGCTTCTTGATCCAGATTTCTTCAGCGACTACGACATGGTTTTCATCAACTGCGGTGCCGTGGGACCCTATGCCGACACCGCTGCCTATGGCCAGAACATCAGGAGCTATATCCAGGGAGGCGGGCGTCTCTATGTCTCCGACCTGGCCATTCCCTTCTTTGTTGACATGCCCTTTGACAGCCAGATTCGCCTCTGGAGGGAGGAATGGTTTGACGATCCGTACGGAGGGCAGGGCATGGACACCACCGCCTGGGCGGTGGATTCCCTCCTCATAAGCGCGGTGGGGCTGGACACTTTCACCGTCCAGTTCCTTTCCGGGTGGATCATGCTGGATACCGTGCTGGCACCCGGGAGCCAGGTGCTGGTGGAAGGCCCGGCCAGCCCGGATCAGGGGCTTTTTGTGGTGCCCTATACGGAAGAATTTTCCTTTGGGAACGGAAAGGTCTTTGTGACCTCTTTTCACCTGGAAGGCTCAAGTCCGGAGGAGGTGGAACGCTTTCTCCAGCATCTGATCTTCCGGTTCTGAGAAACACCGTTTCCGTCAGATCCGGTCTGCGGGGAGGGCAGATTCGCCCTCCCCGTTTTCGCTGCTCTCTTCCGAACGGAACACCCGGGCCACCTGAAGGCTGACTTCAAACAGGGCCCAGAGGGGGAGGGTGACCAGAATCAGGGAGACCATATCCACCGACGGTGTGATGACGGCAAGAAGGGTCACCAGCGTGATGAGCCATCCCCGGCGGTTCCGGGCAAGCTGTTCCGGATCCAGAAGGCCCAGCCGGGCCAGGATGGCGAAGGCCAGGGGCATCTCAAACAGGGCCATGGAGGCCAGGGTGGTCCAGACCAGAAATTTGAGGTAGCTGTCGGCCCGGAGGGTGAGCACGAAAGTGTCTCCCAGAAACTGCTGGAGGGCCCGCACCGACAGGGGCAGGAAGGCCCCCCAGGAAAACACGAGACCCAGATAGGCCAGCACCACTGCCGCCAGCAACCCGCTCCCCACCCACCGGCGCTCATGGGGATAAAGGCCGGGCCGGACAAATCCCCAGAACTCCAGAAGGTAATACGGCAGCAGCACCAGAAGGGTGCTGAAAAGGCTCACCTTCATCCGAACGAGAAAGGCTTCTTCCAGCGCGAAGGTGTGCGGTCGGAGATCCCCAAGGGGGCGGATCATGAGTTTCAACAGGAGATCGCTCGCGCTGAACACCACAAGCATCGCCACCCCCGAGATCACGAGGGCCCGAACCAGACGGACACGAAG
>WFYF01000076.1 GCA_015490255.1 Caldifarciminota bacterium | reverse complement strand
GGATTTCATCCGCCTGCCTGAAGAAGAGCGCAGAAAGCACTTCCGCCGGGTGGGGAAAGACTGGCCCATGGTGGACGGGCTGTATGTGATCGTCTATTCCACCCGCTGATCACAACAACCCATCCACCCTCGGACAGGCATCTGGTGATACTCCCCAACGCTGTGCAGATGCCCTGACTGTCAGGGGACACGTTCGGCCTGCATCCCGAAGAATCGCGCACGTTGCACCATACACGCCTGAAAAAGCAGGACTTAATCCACACGAGATTCCTCAACCTCCACTTTGCCTTTCCCCTGCTCACCCTCAAACAGCCACGCCGCAGGGATCTCATACGGACCTTCCCGCTGCCATCGCAGGATTTTCACCCGGAGCAGGCCGGGGATCTCCAGGTCGGTGGGCAGAGGAGCTCCCCGGACCTGAAGGGTGCCCGCCGGCGTGCAGATCCGCGCAGGACCGCAGAATTCAGGATCCACAAGGCCCAGAAGGGCCTGGAGTTCCGGCGGAGCCTCCTCCCGGCGACCCCGGAAACTCCGGGAAAATCCCAGCACTCCCTTCACCAGAAAGGCCACGCTGTCCGGGGTGTATCGCAGCAGGAATTCACCCCGGTGGGTGGACGTCCGGGTCTGGAAGAGGATGGACCCCCGGAAAGTGGCCTGAGAAGGAAGGTGAGGCCAGCGGAGGGGAGGGACCGGGCGGCGGGGGGCCGAGACGCAGGCAAGCAATACCAGGAGCACGATGAGCGGCCCGATGAAATACCGTTTCATGGTCAAGAGCATACGCCCGGGTCGGGAAACCTTCAAGACCGGGAAAGAAGAACGGTCCCCACCACAATGGCCAGGATGGCCAGCCACCGTCGGGTTTTGAAGGGCTCATGAAACCAGGCATGTGCCCAGAAATACGCCAGCACCGGACTGAGGGAGGAAAGGGGCACCACGATATACAGCGGTGCTCCCTTCATGGCTGTGAGATAGAGCCACAGCCCCACCACGTCGTTCAGCACACCCGAAAGCGCTGCAAAGATCCGGCCCTCGCGGGTGCGAAGGGGAAAGCGCAGCAGGAAGGGGGAAAGCACCAGCGTCGCAAGAAGGCTCCGGAAGAACAGCAGGGTATAGATATCCACCCGCCCCACCAGGGCTTTGAAAAACACGCTGGCCAGGCCCCAGAAAAAACTGGTGCCCAGGCCGCAGATCATCCCGGTGAGCGTGACACGCTTCCCCCCTTCCCGGGTCTCCTCCCGGAACAGGAAAATTCCCAGAAGGATCAGGAGCACGCCCCCCCACGCCACCGGTGGAGGCACAATTCCCCAGATCAGGATCTCAAACAGGATGGCGAAAAGGGCATAGCTGTTCACGATGGGGTGGGCCACGGAGATGGGGAGACGCTCCAGGGCAAGAATATAAAGGAACCAGGCCAGAACGGGACCGGAAAGGGCGGCACCCGCGATCAGGGCCCAGGTGGCGGGCTCCGTCGGAATCCTCCGGGTCCAGAGGAACCAGGGGAACAGGGCCACCGCGATGCTCAGGATCCGGAAGGCGTGCACGCCCACCGCGGGCTCCCTGCGCAGGGCCCGGACCAGGAGCACCGGATTCAGAGACCAGACAGCCGAGGCGAACAGGGAAAGGAGGACCGCCATGAGGGGAAAAAGATACAGCCCCGGATGTGAACCATCCCGGGAAAGGCAGGTAGCTTTGCTTCACCCGGAAGTTCCGACTCCGCTTCCTATCGCGGGCTCACGCGCTCAATGGCGGCCGGACCGGGCAGCCGGTCCCGGGTCTCCCGCAACCGCCAGAACATCACCACAAACCCCTCATGGGTGATCCGCGTACCTCGGCCCGCGCTCACCCGGTTCATGGCCTGCGACAGGGCCCGGTACGCGTCCAGATACCGCCGGAACTTCCAGTGGGTGTGGGCTGTCCACCTCCCGCCGCAGGGATGAATCAAGATACCACCCCACCGAATCCACCCGGGAAGAAATCCGAAGAAGATCGGTGAAGGCGGTGGGGAAGCGGGGGATCGGATGCCCGGGCACCACGCCGGGATACACCTTCCCGGGACCGTAGGGAGTGAGAGACTCATACTGTCGCATCCACTGGATGGCAGTGTCCACAAGGGGATCATCGGGATCCAGTCCGAAAGACGACTCACATGTGGCCGGCAAGGGATGGTATCCCTCCACATAGACCTTCCCCACATCCGGCGGCCGGTTCACCACCACCCCGAACCCGATCGCCGTGTCCCCGGGGGAAGGCAGGTGGTGTCCACATCAAAGGCATAAATCCACACGTAGAAACCGTCAAACCACCCGAGGGAGTCCTGTTTCAGGGAGTCGGGGAGGGGTTCGGGGATGACGGTGACGGATTCCCGGAGCCCCGTCTCCGGATGAACAAAGGGCACCGGATAGGGCGGAACACGGGGAACGGCCCGAAAGCCCGTGAAATAGGTTTCCCACATGGAAAAGACGCGCATCAATGAACCTGTACCGCGGGATCGTGTCCGCCTCCGGCAAGATCAGCTCAAAGCTTTCCAGCGATTGCGTGGCCTGAGGGTGGTTATTCACGCCATCCACATACTGGAAGTGCATGGAGTCAATTTTTTCCACGTGCACCCAGGTGGTCACTTCCACCCCGTCTCCGGAGATCAGACGGAAACAGGGCCCGAGATCTATGTGGATGGACTGGGCAAGGAAAAACCAGAGCATGGTGAACCCTCCCGTTCCCTAGGAAAAGATACGCCCCGGCCGGTGAACGGAGGCCCCCTTGTCCCGCCGGGCATCATGGTGTATCTTTGGACCGATGCAGGGCCACACGGATCCGCTCACGGGGCTCCTCTCCCGTGGAGCCCTGAAAGGTGCGTTGCAGACCCTTGCCCGGGAGGGGTCACGTCGGGGAACACCCTTCACCGTGCTGCTTCTGGATCTGGACCAGTTCAAAGAGGTCAACGACACCTTTGGTCACGAGGCAGGGGACAGGGTGCTGGCGGCCTGGGCATCCTTCCTGAAAGGTTTCTTCCGGCCCAGCGATCAGGTGATCCGGTATGGTGGGGACGAGTTCGTGGTGCTTCTCTCCCACACCACCCGTGACGTGGCCCGTGCCCTTGCCCACCGGATGCTTGAAGAAGCCTCCCGTCAGGAATTTGCGGGCTTCTCTCTGGGAGCCAGTGCCGGTCTGGCTTCCTTCCCTCTGGATGCCCTGGACCCCTTTGAGCTCCTGGCCCTGGCGGATCAGGCCCTTTATGTGGCCAAGCGCCGGGGACGGGGGAGGGTGGAAACCCCCGAGCAGCGGGATCCTGCCTTTGTGTGGCCCCCTCCTTACGTCTCCAGGATTCGGGAAGAACGGGCACTTCACGAGGCGCTTCAGGAAGGGGTCCCCCTCATTCTGGTGCGAGGACCGGCCGGTTCGGGGAAGTCCGCACTGGTTCACCGGATCACTGCGTCAAGTCCTCCATGGATCCGCATCAACGTGTATGCCGGGGAAGGGAAAGGTCTGGCTCCCTTTGCCCATCTCGCCGGTGGCGGCACCTCCCCCCGGGAAGTGTTCTCCAGGATTGTCCAGGCAGCGCCTCACAAACACCTTGTGGTGGAAAACCTCCAGTGGCTGGACGAACCCGGCTGGGAAGTTCTGTTCCACCTGATTTCCGGAGGCTTTCAGGTGGTGGCCACCCTCCGGGATGAAGATCTGGAACGGGTGGTGGCCACCCACCTGCACCAGGCTTACCGACTGGGATGGGTGAGGGAAGTCCACGTGGCCCCCATGACCATGGCGCAGACCACGTTCCTCGTCCAGGGAGCCCTCCAGGGGCATCCCCCCGAGCAGCTTTTGCACGATCTTCAGAGGCTTTCCGGAGGTCTTCCGCACCTTGTGGGAGCCATCCTGAGAGAACTTCACGCTTCGGGGTGGCTTTCGGTGCGCCGCACATGGCGATATGGAGGTTATCCGCCGGATCTGAAACCCCGGGGCCTGGAACCTCTCTGGGCTTATCGCTCCCGGGACCTGCCCGGAGAGGCCCTGGAGCTTCTGGCTCTCCTGGGACTCTCTGGAGTATCTCTTTCCCGGGATCTGGCCCGGAAGGTGCTGGGTGGAACGCTGGAGGCAGCCGAAGAAGTCCTGGTGGAAGGAGGGTGGCTGGAGGAGAACGGAGATCTGACGCTGGCCCAGGGGATCTGGGGTATTTTCGCCATCGCTTCTCTGGAGAAGGGCCGACGGATAGAGTTGGCCCGAAAAGTGCTTGGTGAACTGGGGGAAAAGCTGGATGCAGTCCGAAAAGCCTGGCTTGCCGGACTCGCGGGACAGAGGGAGATCTGGCAGGCGATGACCCGGTGGATTGCCGAGGCATTCCAGCGTTCCGATGTCCACGGACTCCGCCGACTGCTGCACGTCAGCAGGCAGCTGGGAACGCCCCCACCGGCAGTTTCCCGTTATCTGCTGGAGGCCCGGGCGGTGGTGTTTCGCCACACCGCCGATCCTGAACTGGAGGAGCTTCTTGCCCGGCACCGCCTGGATTCTCCCCGGATGGCCCGGATCGCCCTGGCCCACCGCATCTCCCGGGGAGATTTCCGTGGTGCCCTTGAGGAGGCGGACAGGTTCCTGGAGCACTTTTCCGATCCCG
Source organism: Caldifarciminota bacterium (assembly GCA_015490255.1). Lineage (GTDB taxonomy): Bacteria > Hydrothermota > Hydrothermia > S141-80 > S141-80 > S141-80. Next base: position 4,317 of record WFYF01000076.1, on the reverse strand, counting down.
AGGCACGCTGGGGGCTGCTTCTGGAAAAGGTCTGGGCCCTGATCAATCTCAACGAAATTGAAGAAGCCCAGAGCCTCCTTCTGCCGCTTCTCCGCAGGATTCCCCGGGATCACCCCGACCGGGCCCGGGCGCTGAACTTTCTGGGTCAGATCCGCCGCTTTCAGGGAGCCGTTCGGGGAGCCCACCGGGCCTATCGCCAGGCGCTGATCCTCTATCGGGAACTGGGAGACCGTCTTGGAGAGGCGATCATCCTGACCAACTGGAGCCTGGTGTTTAGTGATCAGGATCGTTTTGGCGAAGCCGAGGAATATCTCAGCAGAGCCCTGACCCTGTATGAGAAACTGGACTACCCCGAGGGACGCATCGCCGCCCTGGGCAACCTGGCCATGGTGTGTGCCGATATGGGGCACGCGGAGCGGGGCCTCCGCTTCCTTCAGGAGGCGCTGGAGCTTGCGGAAAATCTTGAATTTCGCCGTCCTCTGCCCTTCTTCTATCGCCTGATGAGCGTTTTCCACCACTTCCGGGGAGACCTGGACCGGGCCATGGGATATGCCCGTCGCTCCCTGGAGGAGGCCCGGCGGCAGGAAATCCCCCGGTATGAGCTCCAGGCCATCATCCAGATCGCCCGGATCCACGCCGCACGGGGAGAAAACGCGCGGGTTCGGGAGATCCTCCGGCGGGGTGAACGTCTGGCCCTGCGCAGGGGGATCTCCCCCCGGGATACCTTCTGGTGGAACTATGAAAATCTGGGGCTTGCCCTGACCCGTCGGGACTGGGAAACCCTCCAGACCTATTTTGATCGCATTCATCATCTTTCCAGCAGCCTTACCCCGTCTTTTCGTTTTTACACTTACCTCGCCGGTGCCCGCCTCGCCGCGGAACGGAGAGATCGGGAAGCCACCTATGAATGGCTGGAGAAGGCCCGCCGGATCCTGAGCCGTCTGGGAAGTCCCATGCTCAACGGTGTGTATGCCCTGCACCGGGGTGAGGCCGAACTTGCGCTTGGGGAGCGCGAACGGGGCTTGCGGTATCTCTCCCGGGCACAGGAGATTTTTGCCAACCTGGGACTGGTTCTGTGGGCACAGCAGGTGGGGGAGACCCTCCGGAAAACGGAACGAACCGAAGCCTGAGAGAAGGGGCGGGCGAGGGGACTCGAACCCCCAACCACCAGAGCCACAGTCTGGCGCTCTGCCGCTTGAGCTACGCCCGCCGCGTGCAACGCCAATTATACCCGATGAACAAAGGCCCGTCAAGGCTTGATGATCCGGAAAAGGGGGCGTATCATGAAACTTGACTTCAAAGGTCCAGATAACAAACAAGGAGGTCTGTCATGGCACTCAAACTCCCGGCTGAACTCCCGACCCTGCCCTACGGGTACGACGCGCTGGACCCCCATATGGATGCCCGCACCATGGAGATTCACCATACGAAACATCACGCGGGCTATGTGAACAAACTCAACGCCGCCCTGGAGAAGTATCCCCAGCTCCAGGCCTATACCCTGGAAGACCTTCTCCGGAACCTGGAAAGCGTGCCGGAAGACATCCGCACCGCGGTGCGTAATAACGGTGGCGGGCACGCCAACCACAGCCTGTTCTGGACGGTGATGGGCCCCGGCAAGGGCGGCGAACCCACGGGGGAACTCCGCACGGCTCTGGAGAAAGCCTTCGGAAGTTTTGAGGCCTTTCGGGAAGCTTTCAGCAACGCCGCGGCCACCCGGTTCGGAAGCGGCTGGGCCTGGCTGGTGGTCACCCCCTTCAAAGAGCTCAAAGTCTATTCTCTTCCCAACCAGGACTCCCCCTATATGCTCGGCCACATCCCCATTCTGGGCCTGGATGTGTGGGAGCACGCCTATTATCTCAAATATCAGAACCGCCGGGCCGAGTATATCCAGAACTGGTGGAACGTGGTGGACTGGGACGCCGTGGCCGCCCGCTATGCCGACGCCCTGAAGGAACTCGGTTGAAAAGCCGATCCAGGTTTACCCGTGGGGGCGGTCCATGCCGCCCCCGTTTTTTTGCGGTCTCTTATCCCTTCTCCAGGAGCGGCCGGAGAGATGAAAGTTCCCGCAGGGTCCTGCGAAGCAGGGAGGCTTTCTGTGCGAGCAGTGACCGGTAACTCTGGGCCAGTACCCATCCGGTCTCTTCCCCCTCCGTCCCGCCGGGCCCCCGTAGAAGAAAAGGCAGCACGTGGGACAGATAGAAGGTTTCCAGAATGCGATCCATCCGCTGGAGGTGGTCCAGCAGGAGGGCGTTCTCTGTGAGACGATCCCTGAGCGCATAGGATCGGAGAACCCGGAAACCGCCGCTGTTCAGGGCGAGAACATACGAGGGGAATGTCATGTCCGCAATTTTCAGGATGCCCAGCAATTGCCGGGTAGCTTCATGATCCGCCTTTTCCAGGGCCCGATCCATGGATGCAATCCAGGCGTCGGTTTCCTGAAGGTGGGCATGAAGTTGTTGCTGAATGCGGGTAAGATCCCGGAGGAAACTTTCCAGAAAAAACTTTTCTTCCCTGCGTTCGGCCCGTCGCTGTTTCCAGCGCTCCAGGAGGAACCCTGCCGTGATCCCGAGGAAAACCGTGAACGCCTCCAGTCCCAGAGACAGCCACATGGTGCAAGCGTACAGGATGCCACAAAACCCGTCAAGGTGGTGATGAGGTCACCGCACGGGAAAGGGTTCGGACGACCGCTTCAGCGGGGTCAGGTTTTGAGATCCTTTCGCTGGGCCGCCGGGAAGAGGATGTTGTTGAGAATCAGGCGATAGCCCGGCGAGTGGGGGTGGCGGGAGAGATCGGTGGGAGGATCGCCGACGAAGTGCTGATAATCCTCCGGATCGTGTCCGCCCAGGAAGCTGAAAAATCCTTCCCCGAAAGAACCGTAAATATACTTCACTTCCTCCGTTCCCACCACCTCCCCCAGAATCACCACGCCTTTCTTGAGCCGATCCCGCCGGAAACCGGTATCCTGCCCCAGAAACTCCTTCACCGCCCGGGTGTGGTTCTGGGTCAGGATGGTGGGCACCTGATCCAGTTTGGCGGAAAATTCATGAAGGGTGAAATACGTATCGGGCCCCCGCTGGGCGGCCGCCCGGGTCACGTCAATGTCGGAGTGCTCATACAGGAAGGGTTGTGGGAAAATCTGGAAGTTCGTGAAGGCCAGGGTTTTGCTGTAATCCAGTTTCTTCTGATAGTCCGGATCCACAGGGGTCCCATCGTAAAAGGCGTCCACGATGTCCACCCCCTCGGCGGCTAGGGCGATGTCCAGGGTGGCCGGCGCAGAGCACATGGCAAAGAGAAATCCGCCCTTCCGGACAAACGCTTTGATCTTTTTCGCCACCGCCAGTTTCAGATCCGCCACCCGCCGGAACCCCAGCTTGGCCGCCAGGCGCTCGTCCACCTGCTTGTGCTCCTGATACCACTTCTCGGCCGCATACATCCCGAACTTGCCGAACTGGCCGGTGAAATCCACGTGGTGGAGGTGGAGCCAGTCATACTGCTTCAGCACCCCCCGGAGGATCTCCTCGTCGTAAATCCGGTCATAGGGGATGTCCGCATATTCCAGGGCGATCGTCACCGCGTCGTCCCAGGGCTCAAAATAGGGGGGCACATACACCGCCACCTTCGGGGCCTTTTCCAGCCGGACCCTGTCCATATTGCGCTGCTGGATCAGGGCTTCTATCTGCGCCCGCTCGGCATCCGAAATCTGCACACAGGTCACCCCCTTGAGGGCACACCGTCGCCGGACGCTTTCCCGCTCCGCAAGCAGAAAACTGCCACCCCGGTAATTCAGCAGCCAGTAAGCTTCCACCCCCTCCGACACCGCGTGATAGGCCACGCCATAGGCCCGGAGATGATCCGTCTGAGCCTCGTCCATGGGGATCAGAATCCAGGCCAGAAACAGCCAGGTCATCCTTTTCCTCCCGGGGGATGGGCCACCGAAACCCCCGCGGCAACCAGATCCCCCGACTCGTCCATCCCCGTGATTTCAAGGGAAACCAGGCTTCCCACCGGGATGTCTTCCGGCACCCTTACCACGAAGTCCACGTCCGGGGCGTCATAGGGGGTGCGCCCCTCGCCCGGGCGATCCACCAGCATCGGGAGGCTGGTCCCCACGAGGCGCTGCTGGGCCTCCATCATCAGGTGGTGGGCCAGGTACCGCAGTTCCTCCAGGCGTGTTTCCACTTCATCAGGTGGCACCTTGTCGGGGAGGGTGTGACTCAGACTCTCGGGTTCGTCGTAATAGGGAAAGATGCCGATGCGCTCAAAGCGCGCCTCTTCAAGAAAGTCCAGGAGTTCCTGAAAATCTTCCTCCGTCTC
>WFYF01000075.1 GCA_015490255.1 Caldifarciminota bacterium | reverse complement strand
TGCAGGAGGAGTTCTGGGATGGGGGGCCTTCCTTCCCCTCATTCTCTTTCTCCGGGGACAGGGACTTGCCTCTCCGGAAGATGCCTATGCGATCTGGGGGTCCACCATCCGGTACACCGGCGCCGGTGCGGTGCTCGCGGGTGGCATTGTGGCCTTTCTCAGAGCCCTCCAGGCGCTTTTCCGGAAGCGGAAACGTCTCCCATCCGGTGACCTCTCCACCCGGTCCGTCCTTGCCGGGATCGGTTTGCTGGCCCTGGCTCTGATGGCCCTCGGACTCCCTCCCGTCGCCGCGGTGGGGACCCTGGTGTTCGGTGTGCTGTTCGCCGGCGTTTCCGGCCGTATCACGGGGCTGGTGGGAAGTTCTTCCAATCCGGTTTCTGGCATGACCATCGCCACGCTGGTTCTGATCTCCCTCCTCCTGGTTCAGATGGGTGTTACAGGGACGCCCGGAATGCTGGCCGCCCTCACGGTGGGGGCGGTGGTGTGCATCGCCGCTGCCGTGGCCGGGGACACGGCCCAGGACCTCAAAACCGGATACCTTGTGGGCGCGACCCCCCGAACCCAGCAGGTTGCGGAGATCCTGGGAGTGCTGGTGTCCGCCGCGGCCATCGGCTGGGTGGTGCTCCTCCTGCACGAAACGTATGGCATCGGATCCCGGGAGCTTCCCGCTCCCCAGGCTACTCTGATGCGCCTCGTGGTGGAAGGGGTTTTTCAGGGAGGCCTCCCCTGGACCCTCATGGGAGCCGGTGCGGTGGTGGCGCTGGTGTTTGAGCTCCTCGGCATCGCTTCCCTCCCCGTGGCCGTGGGACTCTATCTCCCTCTGGAACTTTCCGTTCCCATCTTCCTGGGAGGTTTGCTGGCCCGGGGTACCGGCCGGGAGGTGCTCTATGCTTCCGGCATCATCGCCGGCGACACGCTGGTGGGCCTGGGTTTTGCCCTGCTGGCCACCGTGAATCTCTCCCTCACCGCACCGGTCCACCTCCCTGCCTGGGTGGGATGGATCCTGTGGTGGGGAGTTGTGCTGGGATACCGGTGGAGGGGGTTCCGGAGTTCGTGGGCCGTGGAGGACTCGAACCTCCGACCCCCGGATTAAAAATCCGGTGCTCTTCCAGCTGAGCTAACGGCCCACGCAGGGGTAAGTATAGGGAAAGGATGGCGTTTTTTCAATGTCTGCTTGACAATCCTGTGCGTGTTGTAAATAATCTGGGTGTGGGTTTGATGCGTTGATCGCCGCAATAATATACAACAGGTACAACAGGAGGGTGACGGCATGAGAAAGGGAGGAACGTTTCTCGCATTTCTCTCCGGACTGGTGGTGGGCGCCCTGACGGCGGTTCTCCTTGTTCCGGAGTCCGGTGAAACAACCCGGAAACGTCTGAAAGAAACCGGGCTTCAGCGCCTCAGGGACCTGGAGAGAGAAATCCATCGTCTCCGGGAAGAGATCCGGGAGCGCATCGCCCAGCTCCGGAGCGGAACGGGAGAGGGGGAAGAGGTGGAGCTCATGGCGGAGAAAGAAGGTGAAGAGGACAGCCTGAACGGAGAAGATGGAACCGAAGAACCCCGGGATGAACAGGAGACCGAGGCATGAGGACCATCCGGGTGGGGATCAACGGTTTCGGTCGCATCGGCCGGCAGGTGTTCAAGATCGGGTATCGCCGTCCCGAACTTGAATTCGTGGCGGTGAACGATCTCACGGACAACCGAACCCTGGCCCATCTTCTGAAACACGATTCGGTGTTCCGGACCTTTGAGGAGCCTGTGGAAGCGCGAGAGGACGGCATTCAGGTGGGAGACCGTTTTCTTCGGGTGTTTGAGGATCCGGATCCCGCGCAGATCCCGTGGGATGAACTGGGGGTGGACGTGGTGGTGGAGGCCACCGGCCGGTTTCGTTCCCGGAGTGCGGCCGCCAGACACCTCCGGGGAAGTGTCAAAAAGGTGGTGATCTCGGCACCGGCCAAGGGAGAGCCGGCCGATTATACGGTGGTCCTGGGGGTCAACGACGACGGGCTGGATCTGGAGCGACATCACGTGATTTCCAACGCTTCCTGCACCACCAACGCCTTCGCGCCGCTTGTGAAAATCCTGCACGAAAACCTCACCATCCGGCGAGGGGTGATGACCACCGTCCACAGCTATACCAACGATCAGCGCCTGCTGGATGCCCCCCACTCGGACCTGCGCCGGGCCCGGGCGGCCGCCCTCTCCATCATCCCCACCTCCACGGGCGCAGCCAAAGCCATCGTGGAGGTGTATCCCGAACTCAAAGGGCGCCTTCAGGCCCTTTCTCTCAGGGTTCCCACCCCCGACGTGTCCCTGGTGGATTTCGCTGCCGAGGTGGAGCGGCCCACCACCGTGGAAGAGGTGAACCGGCTTTTTCTGGAAGCCGCGGAAGGCAGCCTGAAGGGGATCCTCCGCTATCTGGACGAACCGCTGGTGTCCACAGATTTCATCGGGGATCCCCATTCTTCCATCTTTGACGCCACCCTCACCCAGGTGGTGGACGGGCATCTCGTGAAGGTTTTTGCCTGGTATGACAACGAATGGGGCTATTCCGCCCGTCTGGTGGACCTCCTTTCCCTGATTGCCCGCAGATTGCCATGAAACTGCCCAGACTTCAGGACCATCCGGACACCTTCTGGAAGGGGCGCCGGGTGTTTGTCCGCCTGGATCTCAACGTCCCCCTGAAGGACGGCAAGGTGGCTGACGATACCCGGATTCGTGCGGCCCTCCCCACCCTCCGTTATCTGCTTTCCCGTGGCGCCAGGGTGGTGGCGGCTTCCCATCTCGGGCGCCCCCGGGGCAAGCCGGATCCCCGATATTCTCTGGAGCCGGTTGCGGAAACCCTTCGGGAACAGCTGGAATACCCTGTGCACTTCGTGGGAGCAGTGGTCGGGGCGGAGGTGGAACGGGCGGTGGAAAACCTTCAGGAAGGGACGGTCGTGCTCCTGGAAAATCTGCGATTCCATCCGGGAGAAACGGCGAACGACCCGGATTTTGCCCGTCTGCTTGCCGCCCCGGTGGAGGCGTATGTCAACGATGCCTTCGGCACCGCCCATCGCGCCCATGCCTCCGTGGAGGCCCTTCCCCGGCTCCTGTCCCACCGGGCCATCGGCCTCCTCATGGAGCGTGAACTGCACTGGCTGTCTTTCCTGAAAGAGCGCCCCGAACGACCCTATATGGTGATCCTGGGGGGCGCCAAAATTTCGGACAAAATTCCGCTGGTGGAAGCCTTCCTGGAGCGGGCCGATCGCATTCTGGTGGGCGGAGGCATGGCCTATACGTTTCTCAAGGCCCGGGGCGAAGCGGTGGGGCAATCGCTTGTGGACGAGGCCCATCTGTCTGTGGTCCAGGAGTGGCTGTCCCGGGCCGGAGAGCGGTTTGTCCTGCCCGAAGATCACGTCGTGGTGGAGGATCTGGATACGGGATCCGGAAGGGAAGAAGTGCGGGAAATCCCGGAGAACCGGATGGGGGTGGACATCGGCCCCCGGACCCGGATCCGGTTTCAGGAGGTGCTCAAAGAAGCCCGAACCGTGTTCTGGAACGGACCTGTGGGCGTTTTTGAGAAGGACTTCGCGGCGGAAGGCACGCGCTTTCTGGTGGAGGTGCTGAAGTCCCTGCACCGGGAAGGACGGATTGTGGTGGTGGGTGGGGGCGACACGGCAGCGGCTGCCCGAACGTTCGGTATGACCGAAGACAGCGTGACCCACATTTCCACGGGTGGAGGGGCCACCCTGACCTACCTTTCCGGGGAGGCCCTGCCCGCTCTGGAAGCCCTTGCAGGATCATGATCTGGGCCTTTCTTCTGCTTGTTGGGGTGACCATCCCTGAGGCAGAGGCGGACCTGCGGGCCGGTCGTTACACCGAAGCCCTTCAGAAGTTTGAAGAGCTCTATGCCCTGGATCCTGCGAATCCCCGGATTCTGGAAGGGCTTGCCCGATCCCATGAGGGGCTGGGACGGTATGCAGATGCCCTGATCTATTACACGCAGCTGTATCAGAGCGATCCCGCGAATCCCCGGTATCGCCAGCGAACCTTTCAGCTCGCCATGCTTCTGGCCCGCCGCCACCGGGGGCTGGGAGACTGGGAACAGGCCCGATCCTATCTGGAACTCGCGGTGGAGGTGAACCCCCGGGACGGACGGGCATGGTTGTGGTACGGGCAGGTGCTGGAACGGCTGGGCAGGCGCCGGGCCGCCCTTCGGGCCTATCGCCGGGCCGCCCGGCTGGGCATGGCAGAAGCCCGGAAGGCCCTGGCGCGTCTGGCACCCCCGGCGGAAACCACCCGGCCGGAGACCCCCGTGCGTCCGGAAACCGTTTCCCGGGAAACCGGCACAGCCCAGCAGGAAACCCTCGGAACGCCCCGGGACACCCTTGCGGCGACGATTCAGCCGCTGAAAGAAAGCCTGGCCGCACTCATCCTCCGGGAATCCTTTGACTCGGCCCTCACCCTGGCAGACAGCATCCTGAAGCTCAACCCCAACGACCTGGAAGTGGTGAACCTGCGGTTGCAGCTCCTGGACAAGGTCCGTGGGAAAAAGCCTCCGGTGCCAGATTCTCCTCCCTCTCCCGGTCCCGTCTCGGTTCCCTGGACGGAAGCCCTCGCCGATCGTCTGACCCGGTGGGGAGCGCCCCTTGCGGCCTTCCTGGCCCCTTATCCCGACTGGATGGTGTGGGGAGGCGGCGGTCTTCTGCTGCTGATCCTCGTGATGGTGTGGATCAGCATCCGGGCCTCCCGAAGACCATCCCGCGCCCGGCGTCTTCAGCCCCCACCGGCCGCACCGCCCCAACGCCGGAGAGCCGCCTCTCCGTCACCTCCGCCCTCTTCCGCTCCGGCACCCCAGCGGCCGTCTCCCCGGCAGACACCGCCGCAGCCCAAACAACCTGCGCCTCCGTCTCCGCCTCCCGCTTCCCCCCCGATCCGGGAAGAACCTGTGGATGAAGTCTGGGCCACCAATCTGGAAGAGGCGCTCAGCGTCGCCCGGGAGATGGACGAGAAAGAAGAACCTCCCCCACCTTCCCGGAAGGGCAACCCCCGGAAGATGATCAGCGCCCTGGTGCTCATCGCCATGGGGCGCAAGCAGGGAGGCTTCCAGAAAGACCTGACCCATGGGGTGTTTTTCGGACCAGGGGGCTACATCATCCACGCCCAGTGGGGCGGTGAACTCCAGGGGGAAGAAGCCCTGCGGTATATCATTGAAAACGTGGACCCGGAGGAGCTGAAGTTTGTGCCCGGCGCCATACCGCCCGTGAAGTTCACCATGAAAATGTCGCCCAAGGCGCTGCGGGAATATCTGAAACGGTATCAGCAGGAGGGGTGAGGTGATCTTCGTTCTTCTGGGGTTTTTCGTGCTGGCCGACTCCACCGACAGCCTTCGCCGGGCCGCCGAAGGCCTCAAGCCCCCCGACTCCGCCCGGCTGATCCCGGAAGACTCCTCCCGGGATCTTCTGCGCCGCTCAGAAGCTTATGACGAGATCCTCGCCGATGTGTTTCGGGCGACCGGGATTCTCCTGGCCTACAGCCTGGTGGGCAATCCCCGCCGGAGGATCGTGCCTCTCCGGGAAGTCCGGATTGGTGGGGTTCACACAACCCGGGACCTTTACCAGGGGTATTTCATAGAGGGACGCGCGCTGGATTTTCCGAAAGGCATGGGGGGCTTCGCCCTGGGAGCGTCCTGGCTCCACTTTGAAAACGAGCAGAACCTTCTGGTGGTGGGACTGGGAGGCCTGATCTGGACCCTGGGCAATCGCTATTTCCCCCTGATTCTTGCGGGGGGGCTTTCCTATGCCGATGCCAGTGTTCCGGGATATCCTCTCTGGGGGCTGGGAGGCTATGTGGAGGTGGAACCCTTTCACCGGGCGCTTCCGGTGTGGCCCGTGGTGCGGTATGAACACCACGCCTTCACCCAGAATGTCGGCTATAGACCCGGGAACCTCTGGGGATGGAGCTGGGGGGTGCAGGGACGGGTGGGACCGGTGACCTTTTTCTATCTTTTCCGGGATCTCCGGGCCGGTGGGGTTCCCCTGGTGTTCCGGGTGATGGGCTTCGGTGTTGCCGGGTGATGGAAATTCCAAGGGAAATTCGCGGTCTTCTGGAGGCCCTGATGAAACTTCCCGGCATCGGCGAAAAAACGGCGGAAGACATCCTTCACACCCTTCTGACCCATACCGAGCTCCGGCAGGAACTGCATGCCCGTCTGGGTGATCTGCAGGGGATGGGCGTGTGCGGGGTGTGCGGGGCGTGGAGTCGGGACAACCCCTGCACCTTCTGCACGGATCCTGCAAGAGAAAATCGCCTCCTGGTGGTGCCGCTTCCCCGGGACGTCTGGCTTTTTGAGCGCACGGGATACCGGGGACGTTATCACGTGCTGGGAGGGCTTCTCTCGCCCCTTGAAGGGATTTCGGCAGAGGATCTCCGGCTGGAATCCCTGCGGCACCGGCTGATCAGCACCTCCTGGAGGGAAGTCATCCTCGCGCTGGGGGCAACATTTGAAGCGGACACCACCGCGGCCTTCCTCCGGGAATATCTCCAGGAACACGGGGTGGAAGTTCCCCTCACCCGGCTGGGTGTGGGCCTCCCTGTGGGCAAAACCCTGGATCGCCTGGATCTGGACACCCTCCGGGAGGCCCTGATCAACCGGAAGCCTCTGGACAGCGAGGAGATGTGAGCCGGATTTCCCGCAGGAATCTCGTGGTCTTTCTTCTTTTCCTTCTGGCGTGGCTTTCCTTCCCGGTTCTGATGGTAGATTTTCGGGATGGGTGGTGGTACGCCTGCTTCGGCCGGGCCATGGTGGAGGGCCAGACCCTCCGGGTTCCGGTCACCGAGTGGGTGCTGCGGGGGACGTTCTTTCACCGGCCGGCCTGGCTCTATGCCCTCTGGGCCCACGCCGCCCTTTCCCTGTCCCCTTCCGCGTGGCTGCTTCTTGAGGTGCTGCTGTTCGGCGGTCTCCTGGCCCTTGCGCTGTGGCGCATGGGCAGCGCGCTGGAATACTCCTCTTTTCAGACCGGAACAGTCCTGCTTCTTGCAGGATGGCTCGTCATGCCCGAGCAGTGGTTGCGTCCCCAGGTGGCCCTGGTTCCCCTGGTTGCTTTCCTCTGGCTGTGGGTGCTGAAAGATCTCGGGGAAAAGCGACCTTCGGCCGGCTGGGTTTTTCTGATTTCTGTCCTTTCGGCCAATCTGCACGGCGGTGTTCTTTTGACCGGAGTGTTTCTGGGGGTCTGGGCTTTTCTCCGGCGGGATCCCGGCCGGGGGTTGAACATCATGAGCGTATGGGCCCTGGGCAGTTCCCTCCATCCCTACTTTCCTGAACCCTGGCGAACCAATGTGGAATTTGGCCTGGATCCTCCCGCCGTAACCGAATGGGAACCCCTCTTCTCCCAGGCCCTTCGTGAGTCCGCAGAGGTGTGGGTTCTCTGGGGGATTCCCCTGATCCTGTATGCGTTTCTGCTCCCCGTCGTCCGCAAGAAAGACGTGCGGCACCGCTATCTCGCCCTCGTGACCGGGGTGATGTTCTTCCTTGCATGGTTCCGGGCTTCGCGGTTTGTCACATGGGGACTCATGGGCCTGATCATGCTCCTGCCGGGGGGCTGGCCTCGCTGGCTCCGTTTTTCCCAACCGGTTGCGGTGGGCATGCTGGTTGCTCTGGCGATGCTCGGCCTTCTGCGCTTCCCCTGGATAGAAGATCGGGTGAACATCCGGGCCCTTGAAGCCATTCCCCCGCCCCGGGAGCTGACCTGGGGGGTGGGCCGGACGGCTCACGTGCTGTGCCGGGTCTGGCCGAACACACCCCTGTTGAACACCGGGCTGGACGCGATTCATCCAGATCTGAAAGAGGCCCTCCAAGCGGGGGTGCGGTATGTCGTCACCCACGAAGACGAGAACGCGGCCTTTCTCCCCGTGCTTCCGGCAGCAGGGGCCCGCCCCGTTGCTCACCGGAAACCCTATACCCTCTGGACCCTTCCCCTTGACAGAACCCCCCGGAGCGTGCACCCTTAAGGTGCACAGGAGGGAAATCATGGTGATGATGGGTATGTGGCTGGCGCTTGCGGGACAGCCCTCAAGCGCCCTGGATCTCAAAATCTCCCGGGAAATCCTAGAGCACCGGGAACGTGCCCAGGAACGGATCCGCCGGGTTCAGCCCCCGTCCCACCTTCAGCGGAATCGGAGGGGAAAAGTCCCCGGCAAACAGGAAGGCTATCTGGATGCGAAGTTCTTTGATCCCCCTGTTCTTGCCGCGCCGGATCGTGTTCCGGAAGGGACCTGGTTTGTTTCCCGAACCTCCAAGGACTCCCCCTGGGTGTTTCTTGGGCCTGCACCGGCCACCGGAGAATACTGGTCCGACGGAACGGTGAGCGGGCGGGTTTCCTGGGTTCTCCCCCATCCCACCGATCCCCAGACGGTCTACATCGCCTCCGCTGGCGGCGGGGTGTGGCAAACCACGGATGGGGGGACCACCTGGTCTCCCCTGACCGATCACCTTCCTGTCCTGACGGGCGGTGCCTTGGCTTTTGATCCCACCAACCCCAGCATCCTGTATTACGGCACGGGAGAATTCCACAACTGCTGGGACTGCGGATACGGCGACGGGCTTTTCCGCTCTCCGGATGGGGGTCTCACCTGGCAGAAAATCGCCTCCCCGGCAAAGGTGGGATATTACATCGCCCGCATCGTGATTCCGCCAGGCCGTCCCTCCTGGATTTACGTGGCCAACCGGACGGGGCTTGCGGTTTCCCAGGACAGCGGCGCCACCTGGTTGTGGCGGCGCTCGGGCCCCACCACAGACGTTCTGGTCCATCCCCTCCACCCGGACACCGTCCTTGCGGCGGACCGCACCGGCGGTGTGTTTCGTTCCACCGACGGCGGGGTGACCTGGAGCCTCGTCACCGCCCTTCCCACCAGCGGATATTACCGGGCCCAGTTCGCCTATGCCCCTTCCAACCCGGATGTGATGTATGCGAGTTTCGGGACCTCACTGGACTATACCCTTCTCGGGCTGTATATATCCACCGACGCTGGAGTGACCTGGGATCTCGTGGACGGTGCGCCGGACTATCTCGGCGGCCAGGGGTTCTACAATCACACCCTGGCCGTGGATCCGGCGGATCCCTTTACGGTCTATGCGGGCGGGGTGTTCCCTTATGACGCTTCCACCTTTGGTTTCGTGAAAATCACGGTCTCCGACGCAGGGGGCGGGGACTACGTCGCCGGGAGCTTTGTGGATCTCACGGACCGCGGTGCAAATGGCCGGCTCCACCCCGACATCCACCATATCGCTTTCGGACCCGACACCACCCTGTGGGTGGCCACGGACGGTGGGGTGTGGAAAAGCCTGGACCGGGGAAACTCCTGGATCAACCTGAACAGCACCCTGGCCCTCACCCAGTTCTACACCCTCAGCGTCCATCCCACCAGTCCGGACCTCATCGTGGGCGGGACCCAAGACAACGGAACGATGATCCGGTTCAACCATCCCGAATGGCGGGTTTATGCCTCCGGGGACGGAGGACCCACCACATGGACCCTTCAGGGAGGTCTGGAGCGGTTTTTCAAGACCTATGTGAGGATGCGGTATCTCACCCGCTATCGTTTGAGCTCGGGTTATCCCAATCCCACGTGGGTTCAGGAAAACGTTCCGGAGCCCTGGCAGAGCGCAGGGGACGACGCGGACTGGGCCAATGGAGTGCTGGAAAACGTGGGGGATTCCCTGCTCTTTGTGGGGACGGAGCGGGTGTGGATGTCCACGGATGCCGGAGACTCCTGGACAGCCATCAGCGGAACGCTGAGCGCGGGCGCCGTGGTTCTGTCCCTTGCGGCAGCCTCCGGGGAAAGCCTGTATGTGGGCCTGTCGGACGGAAGCGTGTTTTTCACGCCGGACCAGGGCTTCACCTGGGAGGACCGGAGCCCCGCGCTGAACCGCACGTATGAGCGGATCAACGAGCTCGTGGTTTCTCCCGCAGACGGTGGTGAGGTGTATGCCTGTGTGGGATCCTGGTTCCTGAACTCCTCGGGTCCCCGGGTGCTTCACACCACCGACGGAGGCCTCTCCTGGACGGACCTTTCAGGGGACCTTCCCGTGTCGCTGGACTGTCTTTCCATGGCGGTGGACTTCGCCTCCGGCACAGTCTATGTGGGGACGGAGCAGGGCGTGTATTTCACCACGGACGGGGTAACCTACACGAAGTTCGGAGGGCTCAACGCCCAAGTGTTTGATATGGAACTCCGGGG
>WFYF01000074.1 GCA_015490255.1 Caldifarciminota bacterium | reverse complement strand
TGGCCCTCGGGCATGTGTCCAACATCACCGGCGTGATCCATCCGGTGAAAGAGGCCGCAAGCATCGCCCGGGAGGCGGGGGCCCTTGTGGTGGTGGACGGCGCCCAGGCCGTGCCCCATCTCCCCGTGAACGTTCAGGACCTGGGGGTGGACTTTTATGCCGCTTCAGGCCACAAGATGCTCGGCCCCACCGGCATCGGGTTCCTCTGGGGACGGGCGGAACTGCTGGAAGCGATGGAGCCTTTCCTGTATGGCGGCGACATGATCTCGGAGGTGACCCTGGAGGGGGCCTCCTGGAACGAACTCCCCTGGAAATTTGAGGCGGGAACCCCCAACATCGCCGGCGGGATCGGGCTCAAAGCCGCGGTGGAATATCTGGAAGCGGTGGGCCTTCCGGCCATCCTGGAGCACGAGGTGGAACTCACCCGCTATGCCCTGGAACGTCTCCGGGAGGTCCCGGGTATCGTTCTGTACGGGCCCCGGGCGGCAGAAAACCGCGTGGGGGTGATCACCTTCAATCTGGAAGGAGTGCATCCCCACGACGTGGCCTATATTCTGGATCAGGAGGGCATCGCCATCCGCTCGGGCCATCACTGTGCTCAACCTCTGCTCACCCGTCTCGCGGCGGGCAACACCGCCCGGGCGAGCTTTTATCTTTACAACACCCGGGAGGAGGTGGATCTCCTCGTGGCTGCGCTGGAAAAGGCGGCCCGGGTGCTCCGGTAGGAGGATGGAATGAGCAAATATATCGTCGGCATTGACATCGGAGGAACCAGCACCAAAGGGGTGCTCCTTTCCCTTTCGGGGAAAGTGGAAGACAGCGTGATCACCACGGGCCTGAACTATCAGCTGGTGCCCCAGGAATATGTGGTCCACACCGTGCTGTATGTGCTGGAATTCCTGAGCCGGAGTGGTCAGGAGATCCAAGGGGTGGGGGTGGGTGTGGCGGGACTATACCGGGACGAAGAACGCCAGGGCCTCCTTTCGGCCCTCAAGGAGCAACTTGAGGACATCGGCCATATTGTGGTCACAAGCGATCTGGAGACCGCTGCCTATGCCGCCCTTCTGGGGCGACCCGGGGTCGTCGTGGTGGGGGGAACGGGTTTGATCGCCTATGGTCAGGACGCCCTGGGACACAAGGTCCGGCGGGGAGGATATGGCTTTCTTCTGGGCGATGAGGGAAGCGGTTTCTGGCTGGGGCTTCAGGGGCTGATGGCCGCCATCAAGGCCTTTGAGCAGCGGGGACCGGCCACCCAGCTCGTGGAAAAGATTCTGGAGAAAACCGCCATGGAAAACTTTGTGGAAGCCATCCCCTACTTCTATGCCGATCCGCAGAAACGCATTGCCGACCTTGCGCCCCTTGTGCTGGATGCGGCCATGGCCCAGGACACCGTGGCCGAGCGCATTGTGGAAGAGGGGACCGAAGAGGTCGCTCGGCTGGTGGAGAGCACGGTCCGGGAGCTTCAACTCCCCGAGGATTTTATGGTGAAACTGTCCGGTGGAATCTTTCAAAACGCGTATTATTTTCACCGGACTCGCCAGGCCATCCAGAAGGCCTTTCCCAGAGCCCGGGTGGAGCATTCCGTGGCCACCCCGGCCTATGGGGCCGCTCTGATCGCCATGAAAGACCTTCTCTCCGTGCTCTGACTCTTCATGAAAAGCAAGCCCGCGCCCATTCTGGACCGGGAAGCCCTGAAGGTGCTTGTTGGCCGGTGGAAACAGGCCGGGGAGGTGGTGGTGTTCACCAACGGTTGTTTTGATCTGCTTCACCCCGGCCATCTCCACGTGATCCGGGAGGCGTCCCGGCTGGGGGATCGTCTGGTGGTGGCGCTGAACACGGACGCATCGGTCTCTCGCCTCAAGGGTCCCCATCGTCCCCTGCTTCCTCTGAAGGTGCGGGCTGAACTTGTGGCCGCCCTCCGCTGGGTGGATGCGGTTACAAGCTTTGACGAGGATACCCCGGAAGCCCTGATTCGCCTGCTCACTCCGGATGTTCTGGTCAAGGGCGGGGACTATCGCCCTGAAGAGGTGGTGGGACGGGACTGGGTAGAGCAGCATGGCGGCCGGGTGGTGGTGATCCCCTTCCGGGAAGGTTATGGGACCACGGCGCTGATCCATGAGCGGCTCATCCCGAGGATCTGTCATGAAGCTTGAGGCCCTGCGCGAGCGGTTTCAGGCAGGAGACCGGCGGATCATTCCCCGGATGCTCTCCCGGATTGAAAACGATCCGGAATTCCGGGAACGCCTTTTGCAGGAAATCCTTTCCGAAACGGGAAAAGCGCATCGTATCGGCATCACCGGCCCGCCCGGTGCGGGCAAAAGCACCCTGACCAACCTGCTGGCCCTCCGGTTTGCGGAGGAGGGACACCGGGTGGGGGTGCTGGCGGTGGACCCCACAAGCCCCTTCTCCGGCGGTGCCCTGTTAGGCGACCGCATCCGGATGACGGAGGCCGGGATGCATCCCCGGGTGTATATCCGGAGCATGGCCACCCGGGGAAGCCTGGGCGGGCTTTCCCGGGCCACGGTGATCGCCGCAGACTTCCTGGACGCCATGGGATTTGACGTGATTCTCACCGAAACCGTCGGCGTGGGTCAGATTGAGCTGGACGTGCTGGAGGCCTCGGACACGGTGGTGGTGGTGCTGGTGCCGGAATCCGGAGACGGCATCCAGGCCATGAAAGCCGGGCTGATGGAAATCGCAGACATCATTGTGGTGAACAAAGCCGATCGGGAGGGCGCGCGGCGGCTGGTCCGGGAAATTGAAACCGCCCTGCGGATGGGCACCGGCCTGGTGGCGGCCAAAGCCGGACATGACCAGGCGGACCTTCCTCCCGAGCTTCAGCAGACCGGACCCTGGGAGGTCCCGGTGCTCACCACGGTGGCCATCCGGAAAGAGGGAATTGAAGAGCTCCGGGAAGCCATCCGCCGTCACCGGGAATATCTGGAGTCCACAGGAATCCGGGAACAGCGCCGCAGAGACCGGATC
>WFYF01000073.1 GCA_015490255.1 Caldifarciminota bacterium | reverse complement strand
GGGCAAGGATACAACAGGAGGTTCTGATGCTTGCTGTTGGTCTTGAATCCCACGGCGGTCCTGATGTCCTGAAGCTCCTGGACCTCCCGGTGCCGGAACCCGGGCCGGGAGAAGTGCGCATCCGCCTGAAAGCGGCGGCGCTGAATCACCTGGATATCTTCGTCCGGGAAGGCATCCCCGGGATACGCCTCTCTTATCCCCACATCCTGGGTTCAGATGGCGCCGGCGTGGTGGACGCCCTGGGGGAGGGGGTGGTGGAAGCCTTCGGCCTTTCGGAGGGCGATCCGGTGGTGATCAACCCGAGCCTCTCCTGCGGACGCTGCCGCTTCTGCAAGGCCGGGGAGCACTCCCTGTGCGAGCACTACCGGATCATTGGCGAACACGTTTCGGGTACGTATGCCCAATACATCGTGGTGCCCGCCATCAACGTAAAGCACTTTCCGGCGGACCGGATGAGCTTTGAAGAGGCGGCGGCCGGCATCCTCACCTATCTCACCGCCTGGCGGATGCTCGTCAAACGGGGTCGGCTCGCCCCCGGCGAGCGGGTGCTCATACAGGGGATCGGCGGGGGAGTGGCGCAGGCCTGCCTCCAGATCGCCCTCCTTGTGGGCGCCGAGGTCTGGGTGACCTCCGGAAGCCCCTCAAAGCTTGAGAAGGCCCTTGCCGAAGGGGCGTCGTGGGGCGTGCTGTATACGGACGAAGACTGGGATCGCCAGGTGTGGCTCCGGACCGGGAAGCGCGGTGTGGACGTGGTGGTGGACTGTTCCGGCACGGCCACCTTCAGCCGGAGCCTGAAGCTTCTGCGTCCGGGGGGACGCCTCGTGACCTGCGGCGCCACCACCGGGCCGAAAGCGGAGGTGGACATCCGGTATATTTTCTGGCGGCAGCTGGAGATCATCGGCTCCACCATGAGCAACATGGCCGAGTTTGAGGAGGTGACGGATCTTCTCTTTTCCGGCAAACTGAAGCCCCGGGTGGACCACGTGTTTTCGCTGGAAGAGGCGCAGGAAGCCCACCGGTATCTGGAAGCCGGCAGGCATTACGGGAAGGTGGTGTTGCGGATTCCCTGAAACGGGAGGCAGAACCATGGTGATTCTGGGCAGGGAGGATATCCGAGAAGTCAATCCGGATCCCATGACCATCCGGGTGTTTCTCAAAGCCCTGGAACTGGTGGGCGGTCCCCGGAAGATCATTGAATACCGGAACCTCACCTGGATTCCGAGCCTCCTTCAGGCTTCCTATGCCGTGGTGCTGGTGAACGAATACGGCCATACCGCCGAGCGCGTGGCGGAGGAGCTCGGGCTCACGGTCCAGACCGTCCGGAACATGCTCCGGTCCGATCCAGCCCTGGTCCGGGAAAAGCTGGAGGACGAGCTCAAGGCCAAAGAGATCAGGGTCCATACGGCCGGGGGCCTGGCCCTGTGGGCCTATGAAGAAATCAAAAAAGGCAACGACAGCGTGTCCTTCCTGGAGAGTGCCTTTGAGCGGGTTTCAGACGTGCTGGACATCGCCTGGCCGGTGGAGGTCCTCCGCCGTCTGCGGGGAATCCAGTTTCCCGTGTATCGGGAGGATCTGGGAGCCCTGCTCCGGGGCATCCGGGTGGAAGGAAAACCGGTGGAAGCGCTGCTCCCTCACCTCCCCGCACAGATCCACAGCCCGGCCGAGTTGCTGAAAGCCCTGAAGGAGGCGGCAGGCCATGCAGCATGAGGTGGTCCACAGCCCCGCATACAGCCTGCTGAAAGTCACCCTCACAGAGGGGGAAGAAATCCATGCAGAACCCGGGGCCCTGGTCCTGATGCAGGGCGTTGAGGTGAAGACTTCCATGCAGGGCGGGGTGATGAAATCCCTGATGCGCTCCCTGCTGGGTGGAGAGAGCGTGTGGATCAACACCTACCGGGCGAAGACGAACGGGGCCCGGGTGTGGCTTTCGCCTCCCTCCCCCGGCGATATCCTGTATCTTCCCCTTGAAAGTGGCAAACTCCTGCTTCAGGACCGGGCCTATCTGGCCCATCACGGTGAGGTGGAGATCGGCGTGGCCTTCCGGGGGTTCAAGGGATTTCTTTCCGAAGGCCAGTTCGTGTGGCTCAAAGCCGAAGGCTCGGGAGGCATCTGGATGGCGGCCTTCGGTGCGCTGGAGGTGGTGGAACTGGCCCCCGGCGAGCGGGTGACCGTGGACAACTTTCACACTGTGGCGATGGACGGCACGGTGGAATATAAAATCCGCACCTTTGGAGGCCTGAAAAGCGCACTTCTCGGTGGAGAGGGGCTGGTGATGGAGCTTCAGGGGCCGGGGCGGGTGGTGCTCCAGACCCGGACCGAGGCGAGTTTCGTTCAGTCCCTTTTGCCTTTTCTCCCGAAAGAACAGTAAGGAGGTTCGCATGGACGCAGTGGGCATGCTGTTCTGGTTGTTTCTGCTCTGGAGTTTCCTCTGGCCCCAGATCCGTTTCCAGATGCTCCAGAGCGCCCGGGAAGGACTCATCCGGAGGCTGGAAAAACTCCGGGGCAGCCGGGTGATCCTCCTGGTGCACCGGCAGGAGCAGATCGGCCTGTTCGGGATTCCTTTCGTGCGGTTCATCAACATTGAGGACTCCGAGGCGGTCCTGCGGGCCATCCGGAACACGCCGGACAATCAGCCTATTGACCTGATCGTGCATACCCCCGGCGGGCTGGTGCTGGCGGCGGTGCAGATCGCCCGGGCGTTGAAGGATCATCCCGCCCGGACCACGGTGATCGTCCCTCACTATGCCATGAGCGGCGGAACCCTCATCGCCCTGGCCGCCGACGAGATCCTGATGGACCCCCATGCCGTCCTGGGGCCGGTGGATCCGCAACTCTCCCTCCCCCAGATGGGCACGCTGCCCGCGGCCAGCATCCTCCGGGTGGCGGAGGACAAAGGGAAGGAGGCCTCGGACCAGATTCTCCTCTATGCTGACGTGTCCCGAAAGGCCATTGAGCAGGTGGAGCGGTTTGTGTATGACCTGTTAGCGGACCGGATGGGGGAGGAAAAAGCCCGGGAGGTGGCCCATACCCTGGCCACGGGGAAATGGACCCACGACTATCCCATCACGCCGGAAGAAGCCCGGGAACTGGGGCTCCCGGTCCGCACCGAGATCCCGCCGGAGGTGTATGAGCT
>WFYF01000072.1 GCA_015490255.1 Caldifarciminota bacterium | reverse complement strand
TTCCCCATCAGGAAGGAAAACGCTTTGCCGTATGATCACAAGCTCACTGGAATGCTTTTCATGTCCCGGAAAATACACCGCTCCATGGAGATCTCCGGTTGTTTTTGGCAATCCCGATACCGTCGGATGCCGGGTGGAGGGCTGATCAGGAGCCTGCGGGCCTCTGCACATCCAGGCGAACCTGCACACTCCCCGGTGTGGCCTGTGTGAAAGGGGGCAGCCGCAGGGGGAGTGTCGTGTCCACGGACGCCGCCCTCTCCACCCGGAGGGTATCGGTGACCACGGCGTGGAGGGTGTTCACCACGGTCCGGGGACTCCGGATCCGCACCCGGGAAGGCTCCACTGTCATGGACACGAGGATCAGACTGTCCGGCAACGCCACCGGAACCCGAACCGGCAGGCGTCGGCGCACCATCCGATCCAGGACCACCAGGATGCTCGGAGGGATGAGTTTGACCTTCGCCGGCCGATCCGCGCTGAACAGCACGTTCACAGGGTCCAGGGTGAACACGTTCCGCCCCAGCCGGGCCCGGGACAGGCGGAGTTCATACCGGGGAGGCGGAGCAAGGGCATGGAGAAGCAGGACCTTCCCCCGGTCTTCCATCTCCACCCACACCGTTTCCGGTTCCACCCTCATCACCGCATAACGTGCGGTGTCCAGCCCCGTGATGTTCAGCTGCAGGGGAAGGCGGAGGGCATACGTCTCTTCGGTTTTGGCATGGAACCAGAGTCCCAGCGCCAGCACCACCGCCAGAAACACCAGACCCCGATCGGTCATGCAAACGTGATCCTGAAGGCCTGATCCACCGAATCCACCAGATGGAAGGTGAGATCGTTCCGGATGTGGGAGGGAATTTCTTCCAGATCTTTCTCGTTGAACCGGGGAAGAAGAATTTCCCGGAAACCGGCCCGGTGGGCTGCGGTGACCTTTTCCTTGATTCCGCCCACCGGAAGAATACGCCCGGTGAGGGTGATCTCACCGGTCATGGCCAGACCCTCCCGGGGTGGACGCTCAAGGAGAAGAGAAGCCAGGGCCACAAAAATCGTGATCCCCGCGGAAGGGCCGTCCTTGGGCACTGCTCCCTCCGGGATATGGATGTGAAAGTCGTGGTTTTCATAAAAATCCCCCGGGATCCCCCAGTCGGTTGCCCGTGCCCGGAGCAGGGAAAGGGCCGCCTGGGCGGACTCTTCCATCACCTTCCCGATGCGACCGGTGAGGAGAAGCTGTTTTCCTCCCGGCATCTTCAGGGCTTCCACATACAGAACTTCACCACCCACCGGGGTCCAGGCCAGCCCCGGGGCCACCCCCACCTCACCTTTCCGGCGCACAAGGTCCGGCGGGAACCGCCGGGGCCCCAGGAAGGTGTGCAGGTTCCGGGCCGTGATGGAAAAAACCCGGGGAGGTTCGGACTCGGTGGTAATCCGGACCGCGATCCGCCGGGCGATTCGGTGAAGTTCCCGCTCCAGGTTCCGCACACCCGCTTCCCGGGTGTAACCCCGGATGATCTCTATGATGGCCTTCCGGGAAAACCGCACCTGGACGTTTTCCAGACCGTTTTCCCGGAGGGCCCGGGGGATCAGATAATGCCGCGCAATCTGCACCTTGTCCTCGTCCACATACCCCGGAATCTCAATCACCTCCATCCGATCCAGGAGGGGAGGAGGGATGGTGTCCACCATGTTGGCGGTGGCGATAAAGAGCACCCGGGAAAGGTCAAAGGGAATTTCCAGGTAATGGTCGGAGAAGCTGTGGTTTTGCTCGGGGTCCAGGACCTCCAGGAGGGCTGACGCCGGGTCTCCCCGGAAGTCCATGCCCAGTTTGTCAATTTCATCCAGCATGAACACCGGATTCCGGGAGCCCGCCTGTTTCAGGGCCTGGATGATCCGGCCCGGCAGCGCCCCGATATAGGTCCGGCGGTGTCCCCGGATCTCCGCCTCGTCCCGGACCCCGCCCAGCGAGATCCGGACGAATTTCCTCCCCAGGGCACGGGCGATGGAGCGCCCGAGAGACGTTTTCCCCACCCCGGGTGGGCCCAGAAAGCACAGGATAGGTCCTTTCACGTCTTTCTTGAGTTTGCGCACCGCCAGAAATTCCAGGATCCGCTCCTTCACCCGCTCAAGGTCGTGATGGTCCTGGTCCAGGATCCGGCGAGCCCTCCGGATGTCCAGACGGTCCCGGGTCTCCACCTTCCAGGGCAGGGAAAGGATCCAGTCCAGATAGGTTCGCACCACGTTGTATTCCGGGGATGCCGGTTGAATCCAGCGCAGGCGTTCCCACTCCTTCAGCGCCACTTCCCGGGCCTGCTCGGGAAGGTCCGCCTTTTCAATGGCCTCCCGGAGCTCGGCGAGTTCCCGCTCCCGGTCATCCATCATGCCGAGCTCTTTCTGGATGGCCTTGAGCTGTTCCCGGAGGAAATATTCCCGCTGTCCCCGGGAGATTTCGCTCTGCACCTCTTCCTGAATCTTCCGGGAAAGACGCAGGACCTCCAGTTCCCGCTGGAGGAGTTTCAGAACCTCCAGGGCCCGCTCCCGGGGATCCAGGATTTTCAGGATGCGCACCTTGTCTTCCAGCGAAAAGGGCATGTGGGTGGCGATCAGATCCGCCAGATTCCCGAGCTCGGAGGTGTTGAGAACTGCCGTGATGAACTCATCGGGAAGCCCATCTTCGGAAAGACGCTGGATCTCCTGAACGCTCTGGTAGAGGGACTGCTGAAGGGCTTCCGTCTCCCGGGTCTTTTCCAGAGGTGGCTCGGAGAGAATTTCCACACGGGCCACGAGGTAGGGGTCGGTGCGCACCCATTCCAGCACCCGCAAACGGTCCAGCCCCTGGATGTCCACCCGCATCACGTCTCCGGGAAGACGGAGCATCCGGAGGATCCGGGCCTGAACACCCACCGGATAGAGGTCTTCGGGAGCGGGATCTTCCACCTCGGGGTCCTTCTGAGGCACCACCGCAACGATCTTTTCTCCCCTGGAAAGAAGTTCGTCCACAAGTTTTCGGGAGGCGGGACGCCCCACCATAACAGGCAAAACCACGCCCGGATAAAGCACACCACCGCGCAGCGGGAGCACCGGAAGCTCCGGCATTTCCCTCGGTGTATCCGCGCTGTCAGTGTGTTCCGCCATGGCTGTCTCCTCCCTGAACCGGGATCTGGATGGGGGGTTTTCGGGGGACCACGATCTGCAGGATTCCGTCAATCAGGTGGCTCTGCGTGCTCTCCGGATCAAACCCCCCGGGAATTCGCATTTCAAAGTGAAAAGGGCCTGTGGGAATGCCCATCCGATGGAAGCGGCGCAGCGGGGGAAAACGGCGTTCCCCCGTGGATACCCGCAGAATCTGCCCTTCCAGCACAATTTCAATGGCCTCCCGGGGAATCCCGGGCAGCGCGAGCTCCACCACCAGGGCATCCGGCGTTTCATACACGTTGGTGGGGGGCTCATCCGCCCGCTCCATCCAGAAAACCTCAAAGCGATACCAGCTCACCGCTATTCCCACTCAATGGTTCCCGGAGGTTTGCTTGTGATGTCATACACCACCCGGTTGATTCCCCGGATTTCCCCGACAAGCCGCGTGGCCAGCCGGTCCAGAAAGGCGTGGGGTAACCGGGCCCAGTCTGCCGTCATTCCGTCCTCGCTCACCACCGCCCGGACAGCCAGCACCCAGGCGTAAGTCCGGGCATCCCCCATCACCCCCACGGTGGAGAGGGGCACAAGCACCGGGAAAATCTGCCACAGATGCTCATAAAATCCCGCCTTCCGGGTTTCTTCTTCAATGATGGCGTCCGCCTCCTGCAGGAGGGCGACCCGGTCCGGCGTGACCTCTCCGAGGATGCGCACCGCAAAACCCGGTCCCGGAAAGGGGTGCCGGTGGATCACCTCTCCGGGGAGATCCAGCATCCGGGCAATTTCCCGGACCTCGTCCTTGAAAAGTTCCCGAAAGGGTTCCAGGAGTTCAAAGCCCAGCTCTTCCGGCAGTCCCCCCACGTTGTGATGGGTTTTGATGGTCGCCGCAGGCCCTGTGGAGTGGCCGCTTTCAATCACATCGGGATACAGCGTTCCCTGGGCCAGAAAGCGCACGTGGGAGGGGAGTTCCCGGGCCACCTCCCGGAAGACATCCACAAACGTATGTCCGATGATCCGGCGTTTCTCTTCAGGGTCCACCACGCCCGAAAGACGCTGGAAAAACCGCTCCCGGGCATCCACCACCACAAGATGCCGCAGATGTGCAAACATCCGTTCCACCCGCTCCCGCTCTCCCTTTTTTAGAAGCCCGGTGTCCACAAACACCGCATAGAGCTGCTCCGGAATCACCCTGTGGAGAAAGGCCGCCAGCGTGGAGGAGTCCACCCCTCCCGACAGGGCGAGGAGCACCCCGGCATCCCCCACCTGTCTCCGGACTTCCTCTCCCTGGGATTTCAGAAAATCCGCAAGCTCCCAGGAAGGAGAAAGGCCGGCTCCCTCAAAGGCAAACCGCTTCAGGATCTCCCGACCGTGCTGGGTGTGGGAGACCTCGGGGTGGAATTGCACTGCAAACCGGCGCCGCACGGGGTCCTCAAAGGCAGCAAAAGGTGTGGCTTCTGTCCGGGCTGTGTGGCGAAAACCCGGGGGAAGGGCCTCCACCCGATCTCCGTGGCTCATCCACACCCGGAACCGGGGGGGCAGATCCCGGAACAGCACGCCGGGCTCCAGCACCTCCAGCTCGGCAGGACCGTATTCCCGGCTTCCGGAGGGGACCACCCGGCCGCCCAGTTCGTGGGCCATGAGCTGGAGGCCGTAGCACACCCCCAGGAGGGGGAGATTCCGGTTCCACACCGACGGGTGGGGACGGGGAGCCTCCGGTTCATACACGCTTCGGGGTCCGCCGGAGAGCACCACCGCCCGGATGGCGGGATCTTCAAGGGGACTGTCGGGGGGGAGGATTTCCGAATAGACGTGCATCTCCCGAAACCGCCGAGCGATGAGCTTCGTATATTGGGAGCCGAAATCCAGGATGGCGACTTTCTCGGAAACCTTCATGCCTGACCGATATCCCTGCGGAAGTGCATGCCCTCAAAGTGAATCTTTTCCACCGCGGCGTATGCCCGGTCCCGGGCCTCTTCTAGGCTTGCCCCCAGGCCCACCACGGTGAGCACCCGTCCCCCGGAAGTGACCACCTTGCCGTCCACCAGCCGGGTTCCCGCGTGAAAGATCACCACCTGGTCCATTTTTTCCGCTTCCTCCAGGCCTTCAATCACGCGGCCGGTTTGAGGATTTTCCGGATACCCCTCGCTGGCCAGGACCACACCCAC
>WFYF01000071.1 GCA_015490255.1 Caldifarciminota bacterium | reverse complement strand
CTTCTGCACAGGCCGTTCCCTCCGGATAGGGCAGCACGCCGTGTTCTTCCTCAATCAGCTGCCTGCGAAACAGAGCAAAGCCCAGGATACCCAGGATGCCACCGATGCTGGAAAGGAGAAAGATCTTCACCACACCGGCAGGGAGATCCAGAAGCAACAGGGCAGGGATGGTGAAGACCACGCCGGCCGCCAGAGATTCTCCTGCCGACGCGATGGTCTGGGCGATGTTGTTTTCCAGCACGCTGCCTCTGCGCAGCACTCCGCGCAGGATGGCCATGGAGACCACCGCAGCGGGGATGGAGGCCGACACCGTCATGCCCGCTTTCAGCCCCAGATATGCGTTGGCCGCCCCGAAAACCACGGCCATCCCCAGACCCAGAAGCCACCCTCCGGGACGTTTTTCTTCAGGTTTCATCCTCTCCTTCCACCCATGCGCCGGCGGCATAGCCCACCACATACCCCTCATAAACCCCGGTGACCTCCGCGGAGCTGGTGTGCGCCAGAACTGCAAACTCGTGTCTTCCCCGGATCTCCAGCATCCGTTTGAACAGGGCCACCGGGATCCCCCCGCAGGCCATCACGTCACCGGCCAGAAGGGCATCCAGGAACGCGTGGGCATCGGCGTGGCCTATGGCATGAAGGGTCTTTTCGTCCACCCGTTTCGCTTCTTCCACGCTGTATCCGTGATACAGATCCGAACTCACCACCACGGCCCATCCGCCCAGCAGATCCGCAAGAACCCGGGCCAGATCGTCCAGATCCTCGTGCATCAGGGTGCCGACCACGGCGGGAAGCACGGGGGGCAGATTGTCACCATACAGATGCTGGAGGAAGGGGATCTGAACTTCCACAGAATGCTCCCGGAGATGGGGGACCTCACTCCGCATCACGAGAAATGAGGCCCGGAGGAGTTCTTCCAGGGTCTCCACAGGGAGGTCCAGGATCCCCAGGGGGGTGGCATACCGGTCCGCTTCCGGGAAGGCAAGGCCCCGGAAAGGAACGAAATGGCTGGGTCCCAGCACCAGAACGCCTTCCGGTTCAGGACGGGACTGCACGAGGGTTCTGTGGGCCACGGCGGCCACCGCACCGCTGAAAGGATAACCGGCATGGGGGGACAGCACGCCCATCAGGTCAGGATATGTCGGGGCATCCACCCGGGAGAGAAGTTCGTCCAGCGTTCGGCGAAGCTCCCCGGGATGAGCGGGATAGAACTGACCCGCGACAGCCGGCCGGTGGACGCGGGTCGCGCTCATCTCCCTGAAAAGTCAAACTCCACCCGGAGCTGACGTTCCAGGAGGGATTTCAGGACTTCCTGGGGCGTTTTCCCCTCATACAGAACGGCGTGGACCGCGTGGGTGAGCGGCGCCCGGATACCGTGTTTCACGCTGAGCCGGAAGGCAGCTTCCGTGGTTTTCACACCCTCGGCCACCATGGTCATGCCGGCCAGAATCCGTTCCAGGGGGGCGCCTTCCCCCAGGGCTTCTCCCACGTGGCGGTTCCGGGAGTGCCGGGAGAAGGCCGTCACGATAAGATCCCCCATGCCGGAAAGGCCGGCAAAGGTCATGGGTTCAGCCCCCAGACGCAGTCCAAACTGCACCATCTCGTGGAGGGCCCGCGTGAGGAGGGCACTTTTGGCGTTGATGCCCAGGCCCATGCCGTCCACCATGCCCGCGGCGATGGCCATCACGTTCTTCAGCGCCCCGCCCAGCTCCACCCCCACCACGTCCTGCTGAACATACACCCGGAACCATTCACCGTGGAACAGCGCCTGGGTTTCCCAGGCATACGCCTCGTCCCGGGACGCCATCACCACCGACGTGGGGACCTCCTCCACCACCTCCCGGGCGATGGAAGGGCCAGAAAGCACCGCGATCTGAACCTGCCCCAGTTCCTCCTGAAGCACCTGGGACATGCGCTTGCCGGTTTCAATTTCCAGTCCCTTTGTGGCGGAGATCACCTTCGCAGGATACCGGTATTCCGCCACCCGCGAAGCCACCTCCCGCAACGCGTGGCTCGGGACCACGAACACCACATAGTCCCCCTCTTCCACGCAGGAAAGATCGGTGGTGATCTCCACAGATTCCGGGAGATAGGCACCCGGAAGGCGTCCGGGGTCCTCCCGGCGGCTCTGAAGCAGAAGGGCTTTGTCCCCGGATCGGGTCCAGAGGATCACCCTGTGACCGTTGCGGTGAAGGAGAATGGACAGGGTGATGCCCCAGGCACCACCCCCCAGCACAACCACGCGTCGTTCCATCAGTATTTCACCACGTCAAGGGTTTGCTGCCAGGTGCGCACATCCTGAACCTGTTCAAACCGGTAGGCCCACGGCATCCCCTGAGCACGGGGCCACACAAGACCGATTTCCAGCGTGATTTTGTGCGGTCCTTCCGACAGACCTGCCCACGCTTCCGGGGGAAGGGTCAGACGAACGGTTCGGACTGAAGGAATGCTCCACAGGGAGGGGGTTGTGTCCGGCGGTTCGGTGGCCACCACGAAGGCCCGTCCGTCGGCAAAACGGACCACGGCAGAAGCCACACGGGTATGGTTGTGGATGTTAAAGATATACAGCGTCCATCGGGCCGGTTCTTTCTCACCGAGGGTGACTACCGGCGCGCTGCCCACCGTGACCCATCCCCCGCCCCAGAAACGCGGGAGGAAGAAATACCCCGCAATCAGGCCGATCCAGAGAAGCAACCGCATCCTTCACCTTCCGTGGATGTTGTGATTGTACACCGGAACGCCGGACGGTTCAACCGGTCAAAAAGGGACTCGGAGGCTTGATCCTTCGCCACAGGGCAAGAAAAAACAGCCCGCATCCCAGCCCTTCCAGCCATCGGCCTGGCCCACCGGGTTGAAAGGGGGTGAGCAGAAGGCCGGCATTGAGCAGCACGAGTCCCAGAGCGGCGAGCTTTTCCCTCCCCCGGCGAGCCCCGAACTTGGGCAGAATCCAGTAGGCGATGCTCAGCGGGAACTGGAGCATGAACCCCAGCGCCATCCATTCCACGTGCACAGCAAACCACCCGGACGGCAGGCTCCCCCACCCCGTGCCC
>WFYF01000070.1 GCA_015490255.1 Caldifarciminota bacterium | reverse complement strand
GGGGCAGGCAGGGTGGGCACAACCAGGCTGTATGGGGGATCAAAGATCTGGCGCACCGCGTGTTCCACCACCAGCCGGCTCCCGGGCACGTCGCCCTGAACGCTCCAGCCTGCGGGCGTCAGGGTGATGGAAAGGGACACATCCTGAAAGGTCAGAGCCTCCCGGGGACGGGTGAACACCGGAAGAGAGGGATCCCCGAGGAGGGTATAGCCGAAAAACAGATAACGCGGAATGGAGTTGAAAAGCCCTGTATAAAGCCTGAGATTTTCCCTGGCCGCCGAATCTGCTTCTCCGAGGGTGCGCACACCGCTCTGCAGGGCCTGCATGAACCACAGGGCAAGATACTGCGCATAATCAGGAAAGTCCAGGCGGGACATGCCATACACGGCCACCGGCCCTCCTTCTCCCAGGAGGGCGAACACCCCCAGCGCCCCCTCGTCAAAAGCGAGAAGTTCACAGGCGATCGGGTAAAAGATAAAGGGCGCATGGGTGGTGTCCATCACGAATCGGGGGGTTCGGGCATCCACCCACGGGGTGTAGTTGATCTGGTAAAGGTCGTTGTACCCGTGAGCCACCCCCATCACCAGCTCCACTTCCTGGAGTCGGGCAAAGAACGTGTCCTCCGCTATGGTCCCGTTCTCTTCAAACAGCTCCACCGGTTTCACCTCCGGTGGCAGGGCGCTGCGAGCACCGTTGAGATAGGTGCTTCCCAGCAGGGATGGGGTGATTTTGGGGCCGTGAAAGAGATAGCGCACATCCGGCCGGGGGGTGTGGAGATAACGATCCACCTTGGCCGCATAACGGAGCAGCTCCTCCGGAGTGTTCACCACCAGGCGACCGATGTGGAACCGCCGGAGAAGCCACCGGGGATCCACCCGATCGCCCACCTCGCCCACCAGCGTGTCCCCGTCCAGGTTCCAGGCATCGGGGTTTTCATAGGCGAAATAAACGTCCGTGGGCACTCGCTCATAGAAGGGAAGGGGAGGATAGATGCCGTCCACCCGGGTGAACGCCACGGGCACTTCCGGAACCGGCCCCACCAGGAACACGTGGCGCACAGGTCGTTCCCGGGCATAGGTCTGGAGAAAGTTCTGGAGCGCCTGGGCCGGAGCCCCCCCTCCGGCGGTGGCGTCCTCCAGGTCCACCACCTCGGTGCGAACGCCGTCCCGCTCCCGGAGGGCCCGATAAACCTCCACCGCCTCCCGGAACCGCCGGGGGGCCACAATCAGAAGATCCACCGTGTCCCGCAGCGCGAGAAGGACCGGTGGAACAACCGGAGTTTCCTCAAATTCCACCCGGAACGGGAGGGGCACGGCGCTCCGGATCCGCAGATAGGGTTTCCCCTCCCGGAGTTCAATCCGGAAGCCCCACCTGGGGAGGGTGTCCACCACCCGGGCGTGGACCGCCCCGAAACTCTCTAGCGTGTCCACATACACCGGGGGAGGAGCCAGGGGCGTTACCGAACGAACTGCAAACCCCTCACGGACAGGGAGAAGGGTATCCGTGAGGGGACCGAGAACGAGAGGAGCGGCAAGAAAGACAGAAAGGATCGGAATCACCCCCCGGACTCAATCCGCACAATCTCCACCTCAGAGAGGGGTTGACGATGTCCGCGAAGGACACGGTAGTTCTTCCTGCGCTTGAACTTGAACACCAGCACCTTTTTGCCTTTCAAATGGCGGACCACCCGGGCCACGACCTTCGCCGCAACATAGGGCGTGCCCACCTCCACGCGATCCCCGTCCCGCAGAAGAAGCACCCGATCCAGCACGATCTCCTCCCCTTCGCCAGCGTGGCGGAAGCGGTTCAGCACCACCCGGTCGCCCTCCTGGACCTTAACCTGGGTTCCCTGGACGTCCACCACCGCGTATTTCATGGGTTAAACCTCCTTCTGTTTTGTCCGGATTATACAAGGCAAAACCCGTCTTTTCAACGGTGAACACGCTGTCTTGCCGGTTCGGGGAAAAATCCTTATGATTAGGCAAAAAGGAGGATTCGTTCATGCGTTCGTTTGAGGAAGTGAGGGATGTTCTTCGGCTTCCCGAAGGAGAGGTCACCATCTTCCGGCTGGATCGCCTTGCAGACACGCTGGGTATCTCGCTGGACCGTCTGCCTTTTTCCATCCGGGTGCTCCTGGAAAACGCCGTCCGGAACGTGGACGGCTTCCTGGTCCAGGACGAGGATGTGGAGATCATCGGCCGGTGGGAACCTCAGCCCGAGAAGCGGGAAATCCCCTATATGCCCGCCCGGGTGGTCCTTCAGGACTTCACCGGGGTTCCGGCGGTGGTGGATTTCGCCGCCATGCGCTCGGCCATGGCCCG
>WFYF01000069.1 GCA_015490255.1 Caldifarciminota bacterium | reverse complement strand
GGCAAGGAGCCTGCGGGGTTCTTCCTTCCGGTGAAAGATGGTGATTCCGAAGGCCTGGACGCCGGGGGGCAGGAGACGAACGGCTTCCACCGGAGAAGGACCGGGATACCGGATTTTTCTGGACTCGCCGCCCACCAGGACCAGGTGAGGGAAGTGACGGGCGGTGGTGACGGCCCACTGACAGAAGGCCTCGGGAGGCAGGAGCACGGTCACCTTGTTGATGAGATACCGGGCTTCGGGCAGATAGTCCCGGAGAAGCAGAGCGAAATCCACGTTGTCCACCTTTTGCCGGAAGGGAATCACCCGCTCTCCCCGGGTGGTTTCCTCCACGATCTCCGGGAGGCTGATGGTCCGCACCCCGGCCGTGCGGGCCATGCTGGCAATTTCAAAAGCCTTCCGACGGATGCGGGTTTCCTCCCAGTCGGCCGGTGGAGGAATAACCGTGAGAATCCGGTGCAACAGCATCCCCCTTTTTGCTTCTCCCCGTGGGCTGTGAAGGATAAAAGCCCGGAGAGGTTCTGTCAAGGGTTGCGAAGTCTTTTCATGAGGCATAACAGCAGGGGCAAACAATACCAGACCCGCGGGGTCGGGCTTGAAGCAGCCGCCCGGTTTCCGTACAATATCTCTGGAGCGTCGGAAAAATGGATGCGTTTCGCGACGTGCTGGCTCTTCTTCCGTTCCACGCCTATGTCCTGGACGGGAAAGGACGAATTTTGGTCACCAACGCCCGCTTCCGTCATCTTCCAGCCCATCCGGACGCCGTGGAAGGGAAATCCCTGGAAGAGGTTTTCCCGGATGATGTGGCCCGTGCCCTGCGCGAGGCTCTGGAAACATCTTTGAAATCCGGAAGGTCTGCGCGCGTTTCCTGGAATATGCCTGGCGGGGGAGTTCGGGAGGAGCTTCTCTTTCCGCTGAAAGGAGGTGGAAAAGTCCTGGTGCTGGGTCATGAGGTGCCTCCCTCCTGTGCGGAGACGTTCGCCCGGGAAGAGCGG
This sequence comes from Caldifarciminota bacterium, assembly GCA_015490255.1. Lineage (GTDB taxonomy): Bacteria > Hydrothermota > Hydrothermia > S141-80 > S141-80 > S141-80. Next base: position 2,175 of record WFYF01000069.1, on the reverse strand, counting down.
GAGCGGCGGCTCCTGGACCTTGCCGCCGATTACAGCTATGTGCTGGAATTGCGGGAGCAGACATGGAAAGCGGAGTGGCTGTCAGAGCGATGTCTGGCTGACTTTGGAAAAGCACAGGACGTCTGGCGTGCGGTGATTCCGGAGGATGCCGGACTGCTGGATCGTCATCTGGAGCACCTCCGGTCTGGCCGGGAAAGCGTGGTGGAATTTCGGGTTCGCCGAAAGGATGGATCTGTGCGATGGGTCCGGGATCACGCCCTATCCCTGGAAACTCCCGGGGGCGGTCTCCGGGTTTTCGGGGCGGCGGTGGACATTACACCGTTGAAAGAAACCGAAGCCCGACTTCTGCGCCTGACGCGGCTCTATCACTTCCTGGCCCAGGTGAATCAGACCGTGCTGCGAAATCCGGAACCCCACCGTTTTTTAGAGCGCATATGCCGGCAGGCCCTGGAGGTGGGAGGCTTTCGGATGGCCTGGATTGCCCTTGTGGATCAGGAGGGAATCCTCCGGGTTGCGGCCCAGGCCGGGATGGAAGAAGCCTTCCTCGCAGAACTCCGGAAGATGGTGGAACGCCCGGATCCCGTGTGCAACCTGACAGCGGAGGCGTTTCACACCGGTGCCATCACCGTGTCGCTGAACGTGATGGAAGATCCGCGTGCCGAAAAATGGCGGGCGTTTGCCCGTGCGGCCGGAGTGCAGTCCATGGCGGCCATCCCCATTCCCCAGCAGAACCGGATCGTGGGCGTGCTCAACCTCTGCGCTCCCGATCCGGGGCATTTCCAGGAGCCCGATGAACTGGACATCTTCCGGACCCTCGCCGGTGACATCGGTGTGGCGCTGGAGGCCTATGAGCAGGCCGTCCTCCGGGAGAGGGCCGAGCGGGAACTCCGGGAACGGGAAGAAATGTTCCGGACCCTGGCGGAGACCACCGCCACGGCGATTTTCGTGTATCAGGGGGAGCGTTTCGTGTATGTCAACCGGGCGTGTGAAGAAATCACGGGGTATCCCCGGGAAGAGCTTCTGAAGATGCGTTTCTGGGAGGTGGTCCACCCGGATTTTCGGGCCCTTGTGCGGGAACGGGGACTGGCACGCCAGCGGGGTGAGAAGGTGCCCACCCGGTATGAATTCAAGATCCTGCGGAGGGACGGAACCCTCCGGTGGATTGAATTTACGGCAGGTCAGATTCTTTATGGAGAGCGTCCCGCAGCCATCGGCACGGCGGTGGATATCACGGAACGGAAGCTTGCGGAGGAGGCCATCCGGGAGCAGGAGTCCAGGCTGCGGGAGATTGCGGAACATCTGGATGAGATCGTGTTTCTGGCTGCACCGGACTTTTCGCAGGTATTCTATGTGAACCCGACCTTCTCCCGCATTTTCGGCCTGCCGGTGGAGGCCCTTCGGGAGGGATTTGACGCCTGGGTGGCCGCAGTGCACCCCGACGATCGGGACCGGGCCGTTCCGGGGAATCGGGTGAGGCTTCCGGAGGAGCCGGTGGAATACCGGATTTTCCGTCCGGACGGGGAGATCCGGTGGCTCCGGGTGCGGGTGCGTCCGGTGGAAGGGGAAAACGGAGAAGTGGTCCGGGTGGTGGGAGTGGCAGCGGACATCACGGAATACAGGAAGGCCCGAGAGGAAATTCAGCGGCTTGCGTTTTACGATGCCCTCACAGGACTGCCCAACCGGGCACTGCTGATGGACCGCCTCCGCCAGTCGCTGGTTCAGGCTTCCCTCCGGGGAGAGCGTGTCGCCCTGCTGATGATGGACCTGGACCGGTTTAAAGAGGTGAACGACACCTTCGGTCACGATGCCGGTGATCAGGTGCTTCAGGAGGTTCGGGACCGGATGATGGAGGTGATGGAGGCGGGCATCACGCTGGCGCGCATCGGCGGGGACGAGTTTGCAGCGGTGGTGAGTGCGCGGGAACCGGCCCAGGTGGCGGGTCTGGCCATGCGTTTTCGGGAAAGGGTGGGGGGATCACCTTTTCGGATCCGGAACCGCCGGATGTGGTTGAACCTTGACGTGGGGGTGGCCATGGCACCGGAGGACGGGGAGACGCCGGAGGCACTTCTGGCCCATGCGGAGATGGCCATGTATCAGGCCAAGCGGGAGGGAGGGGGGATCCGGTTCTACCGGAAAGAAATGGAGAAGGCCCTGACCCGCCGGGTGGAAGTGGCA
>WFYF01000068.1 GCA_015490255.1 Caldifarciminota bacterium | reverse complement strand
CTCCTTTTCATATTCCCAGAACTACAACACCAACCCCAGTCTCCGGGAGGCTTATGGCGGTGTGGCCAGCTTCCCCGAAATTGAACTGGACCAGGTGCTTCTCCTTTCCCTCACCGGGACCATCGGGCGCAAGATCAGCGTGCAGATTGACCACAACTCGGAAATCCAGGACAACACGAAGAACACCATTCGTCTGCGCTATACGGGGGACGAGGACGAAATTGTGAAGGTCCTGGAGGCGGGGAACACGGAGCTCCGCCTTCCACTCTCCATGCAATATGCAGCCTTTTCCGCCGGCGGGGGGGCGAAAAAGGGCCTTTTCGGTCTGCGGGGAGAACTCCAGCTGGGACCCGTGCAGATGGCCTTTGTGGCCACCCGCCAGCAGGGGCAGAGCCGGTCGCAGGAACTTCAGGCGGGAGGCACCGTCAACGTGGACACCCTGTTCGGTCGGGCCTATGTGAAAGACCGGTTCTTCTATCTGGGCGAGACCCGGCCCATCCGGGAAATCCAGGTCTTTATGGACGATCAGAACCTGACCAACGACAACGATCTGGGGGCCCGCAGCGGAGCGGCCTGTTTTTATGATCTGGACGGCACGCCGGATTTCAACGACTGCGAAGAAGGACAGTTCCATCCCCTGCTGGAGTCCAACCAGGACTTCATATTCTATCGGTCCAGCAACGTGATTGAGATCCGGAACGTTCCCATCACCCCCTTCCGGCTGGGGGTGTCCTATATCACCGAGGATGGGGACACCATCGGCTATGTGCCTCCGGACACGTCCCAGCCTCTGGAGCTCAAGCTCATCCGGCCCCTGCTGCCCACCATTGAGGCGGGGACCCACCGGGATTCGGTCCTGTGGTTTATGCAGCTCCGGAATGTCTATGAACTGTATTCCGCGGCCGAGGCTCCCGACATCGTGGATCTTCAGATCACCATCTATCGGGATTCGGCAGGGGTGCTCCTCCCCGGTGAAAACGGCAAAACCTATCTGGAAATCTTCGGGCTGGATCCCGATGGAGACGGACTGGTGAACGAAACCGTGTTCCGGGACGGGGTGCCCATCACCGTGCTGGACCGGGCCCGGGGATTGCTGTTTTTCCCGGATCCCCTGCCCTTTGTCCGGCCGGATCTGAGCGTTCCGGACTCGGCGGTCTATTTCCAGGATCAGCTCCAGCCCAACGAGGGCACCCGTTACCGGATCGTGGTGCGATACGTCACCCGGAGGCGGGAGATCTCCCTTCCTTTCAACGTGCTGGAAGGGAGTGTCCGGGTGATCGCCAACGGACGACCCCTTCAGGAAGGGGTGGACTATGAGGTGGACTATGACTTCGGGGTTGTGCGCATCCTCAACCCCCAGATCCTCCAGGACACCTCGGTGCGGCTTTCGGTTTCCTATGACTACGGCGAAGCCTTTTCTCTGATGCAGACCTCCCTCCTGGGGATGTCCCTGTATTCCACCACCCCGGACTCTTCTCTGTCCCTTGCGGGGGTGTTTCTCTATCGGGGGCAGAGCACCCGGGACCTGCGGCCTTCCTGGGATGGGGGGCCGGCCCGGAACCTGGTGGCGGATCTCCGGCTGGAGGGGGGGCTGGCCCCCCTGTGGTTGCGCCGCATCCGGGACCTGTTCCCCTCAAGCCGTGACCTTCCCCGAACGCCGGGAGGACGACGGCGGGAACCGCTGATCACCTTTGCGGTGGAAGGGGCCCGATCTTTCCCCAATCCCAACACCCTGGGCCGGGCGTTTGTGGACGATATGGAAAGCCGGAGCCTCACCCTTTCCTTCCCGGTGACCTATGGCCGGGCCTGGAAATGGGGAAGCCCTCCCGAGGATCGGGACACCTCGGAGCTGGCGCGCTCCGTGTTCTGGGCGGTTCCGGACAACTTCTTCCTCCGGGGCGACATCTTTCCCAACCTTCCCACACCCCAGCAGCGTAACGAGCGGGCTCCGGTTCTGATGTGGGTGGCCGACCCCATCCACCCGGGAGACACCGCCAACTGGGCGAGTCTGAACACCGTTCTGGATCCCATGGGGGTGAACCTCACTTACTATGAGTTCCTTGATCTGGTGGTTCAGGGGGATGAGGGGGTGCTGTGGGTGGATCTGGCGACCAATCTGAACGAAAACGGCATCCGCCGCAACTGCCGGGGGGAGATTGTGGGGGCCGAGCCGGTGCTGGAAACCGAGGATCGGAACCGCAACGGCCTCCTGGACCCGGGGGAGGACACCGGTCTGGACGGGGTGGCAGGGGACGACGGGGCTCAGGTTCCCGGGGATGACTGCAACGACGATTACCGCTTTGACCTTTCGGACTATTCCCGGACCTCCGGAACGGAGAACAACGGAGGCCGGCCCGACACGGAGGATCTGAACGAAAACGGTCAGCTGGACATCCTCAGCGACTACATTTCCCTGCCCGTGCCCCTGGATGACTCCCTCTACGACGTCTATGGTGTGCGGCCTTACGCCGAGGTGAACGGCTGGAAGTTCTTCCGGATCCCCATCCGCTCTGCCCAGATGCGGCAATACGGATCCCGTTTTCTGGAGACCGCGGTGCGGTTTGGACGGCTGCGGTGGCAGAATTTCAGGCGGAAGGACACCCTCTTCATCGCAAAACTGGATGTGGTGGGAAACGACTGGCGCCGTCAGGGGATCGTGGACGAAACCGGTGCGTGGCCGGTGGACACCACGGTGGAGCGGTTTGCGGTGGGAACGGTGAGCACGGACGAAACCCCGGACTACACGCCGCCGCCCGATGCGGTGCGCCTCCGCCTGGCCGACGGGACCCTGGAGAGCGAGCGGTCCACCAGCCTCCTGGTGGAAAACCTCCGTCCCGGTCACCTGGCCCTTCTCTTCCGGGATCTTTCGGATCGCCGGCAGAACTACCGGAACTACCGGAAACTCAAACTCTGGGTCCGTCCCCGCACCGGGGCATCCCCCCCTTACGGGACCTTCGTGTTCCGGGTGGGCACGGACTCCCTGCGCTATTATGAGATCCGCACCCCCCTGCAGGGAGGCTGGCAGGCGATGTGGGTGGATCTGGACCGCCTGCCCCGGCTGAAGGACAGTCTGCGGAACGCGGGGGGCGGGGACACCCTGCGCTTTGGTTCCATCACCATTGTGGGCGAACCCAACCTGCACGCGGTGGGATATCTGGCCTTCGGCCTTGCCAACACCGACTCGCTGGACCTTACACAGGAAATCTGGGTGGACGACATCCAGCTCCTGGAACCCCGGACCCGGGGAGGATATGCTGCAAATCTCCAGGCCGAACTGCGCCTCTCCCCCCTCCTCAGGGCCACCGTGAGCGGGAACTTCCTGGACGACGATTTCGTGGCGTTTGAAAGTCGGGAACCGGGATACAGAACGCAGGAATCCCGGTCCATTAACCTCTCAAGTGAGCCCCTGAACGTCCTGACCGCCCACCCCCCCGCTCAACTCGCGGTGAATTATAACGAGTCCTGGCGACGGGAAGTCCCCCGCTATGCTCCCGACACCGATCTCCTTGTGGAAGGGGATCTGGCCGAGCGGTTTGCCAGCGTCAGCACCTCCTCCCAGTTCCAGGTTTCCCTTTCCAGCCCCTCTTTCCGGGGAGGGCTGGCCCTGCCGGGGATCACCTATAACCGAAGGCGAAACCTGACCCGGGGCCCCTATACCAACCAGGAAGGGTTTTCTCAGGATCTTTCGGTTTCGTGGAATCCCCGGATCACGAGATCGGGATGGACCCGACTGGACCTTCGTCCATGGCCCACGAGCCTCGGTCTTCAGGCTTCTTACAGTGAAAACCGCACCCGGACCCGGGACGTCCGGGCGGGGACCGACGTCCGGAGCTGGAAATGGTATTACGATCTGGGTGGCAACGTGGGCGCACAGCCCATGAAAAACCTGTCCCTCAACTATGGGCGCAACCACCGGTTCGCCGGATACCTGGCACCGGGAAGCCGGAACCCGCCGGAGGTAAGCCTGTCGGAATCTTTCACCGCCCGGTGGACGCTGAGCCTGTGGAGGATTCTCTTCTCACCGCAGGTGAACAGCAGCTATTCCGAGAACCGGGACGAGAACCCCGCCATTCTGGCAACGGACCTGCGCTCGGTGAACCGGAACCAGACTCTGAGCGGGAACCTTACCCTGCCCACCGCGAGCCTGCTCCGCGCTCTTGTGGATCTTGTTCGCCGGGGCCTTCCGGACACCACCCGGAAGGTGGGATCGCCCACGTGGTTGCTGGACCAGCTCCAGCGGGGCCTTTCCCGGATGATGGATGTGGGGGTGAGCCTCTCTCTCAACCAGCGTTTCACGGCAGGGACGGTGTGGGGTCGTCCGGACTGGCGCTTCCGCCTGGGATTTTCCCGCACCCTTCCGCCCTTTGACGAGCGGACCTATTCAGAGTCGCGAACCACCACCCTCAACCTCACCAACCTGAGCCTGAGCCTGGGACGCATCACCCTCAACTTCACCCCGACCTGGAGCTGGCAGCGCACCTTTACGGCCTCTTCTGCCACCTTCCAGGATCAGAAAACCTGGCCTGCCGTTCGTCTTTCCACCAACCTCACCCGTCCGCCGCTGCCCCTGCCGCCCTCCTGGCAGATCACGAGTCTGATGGTGTCAGGCAACCTGGACCGTTCCTTCAGCGTTTCGGGAACCCTGATCCCGGTTCGGGAAGAGCAGAGCCGTTCGGTGGACGACAATTTGGGCCTGGACCTTCAGGCCACCCTCAGGAACGGTGTCCGGCCGCAACTTTCCTGGAACCGGCGAACTTCCCGCCAGCAGAACGTGACCGGGGGCTATGCGGTGGAAAACCTTACCCGGAGCAACGATCTGAGGTTCTCCTTTTCCTACACCTTCTCGCGGCCGGGCGGATTCCGGATCCCCCTGTCGGATGCCCGGGTGTTCCGGATGCGGGGGAACATGACCGTGAGCTTTTCCTATGTCCGTTCCCGTCAGGAGTCCTTTGCCGCGGGGTTGCCCAACGGGAGCACCGCGAGCTCCGAGTGGAACCTGTCAGCCCGATACACTTTCGGGAGCGGCGTGAACGGGGAGCTGCTGTTGAGGCGTGTGGAGAGCCGGGACCAGAGTCAGAACGTGAGCGGAAGCACCCAGCTCCAGGTGAGCGTGACCTTCAACTTCTGAATTCTGAGGCTAAATCACCCCCACCCGAACCCGGTGGTGCCGCCACACGAACCAGGAGAGCGTCAGGTTCCAGCAGGCGAGAGACAGGGCGGTGGCGATGGCGGTCCCCACATAGCCGAGACGGGGAGTGAGGAGAGCGTTGAGGACCACGTTGGAGAGAAGGGCGATCCCCACGCCGATGGCCGTGTCCCGTTCCCGGTGGGTCATCTGGAGGATCCAGCCCACCGAACCCGCGCCCACGTTCACAAGCTGTCCCAGGCCCAGAAGCAACAACACCCCATAGCCCTGACGGTACGTCTCTCCCGCAAGGCCCAGGGCCCATCCCCCCAGCAGGGCCAGGCCCCCATAGATCAGGAGGGCGCCGAAGAACGCCAGGCGGATCAGACGGCGGATCCACCGGGCCAGGCGGTCCATTTCGCCGGCGATGTGGTGCTGAACGATCCGGGGGGCGATGGAGGCGTTGGCCACGAAGAGAGGGAAGGAAATGAACCCTGCCAGGCGCAGGGCCAGCCGATAGATGCCCACTTCCTCATTCCCCCGAAACCACCCGAGCATCACCATATCCACCTGGGCGTTGAGGACAAACAGGCTTCCCGCAAGGAAAAGGGGAAGGGCTGAGGCGAACCAGGACCGGATGGCATACCGGGGCGATGCCGAACGATAGACGGGGGGAAAACTCCGTCCCAGAGCCATCTGGAAAATCAGGATCCCGAGGAGATAGCTCCCGATAAATCCGAGGGCCACCCGGGGAAGGGTGAGGCCCTGGAGCATGAAGAGGGTGAGAAGAAAAAGGGCATAGAAGGTCCCTGTGAAGGGAAAACTGGCCAGCACGATCCGTTTCAGGCCCTTCAGGGTGAACATCTGGAGCATTTCTATGGAGGCCACCATCAGGAAGGGCGAAAGGAGCGCCAGGGCTTCCAGCCTCCCGTGGGGATCCGGGAGGCGGCCCGCCAGAAAAACGAGGAGGAGGCTCAAAAGCCCGCCGGTGCCCAGCATCCACAGAGCGGTGAACCGGCGCAGGCCCTTCACCAGGTCCCATGTGCCCTCCACAAGGGCCCGCCCCACATCCCGCATCACCACCGTGGGGAACCCCAGGTTTACACCCACAAGGAGAATGTGAAGGACGGAAAGGGCATAGCCGTAGCGTCCGTATTCCGCCGCCCCCAGGCCCCGGGCAAGGAGAAACCCGTTGGCCACCTGAAGGGCGATGGCCAGCACCCGGGAGACCAGCACCCCCAGCCCCTCCCGGGCAAGGGGAGATCGGAGCAGGGTGCGAAGACGGGTCATGGACGGGACCAATTGTCCAGAATGGGGGAGGAATCATCAAATCTTGGTGTTAGATTCTACGTGGACTCTGCCGGGAGCCACATCGCGTATGAAGATCGGCGCAAACAGGAGCGATGTTTTCCGGGTTACGAATCAACTACCCCTTTGAGGGCCTGTGGAAGTGTCCTCTGGAGGTTTTTGAAAAAATCCGGGTGTCTTGTTCGCGGGTTATCACAAGACGGACAGGCTCGGGATATACACTCCTGGATTCCCGGAAACCGCCACACTATAAGCCCGGCCTGGTGTGTCATAAAAGCCTGCTTCCACAGGGTCTCAGGACATCCACCCGTTTGTGCGTCTGGTTGTGGAGGAGATCGGGAACGGGGTTCATGCCCGTTTCTTCCTACGCCACGGCTTCAACCTTTTCCAAAGAGCTCTCTAATGACCTGCTCTTTTCCGATTTGCAGATAACGGGCAACCTCCTGCAGGATCCCGCTGAGCGTCCCAACTTTCAGGGATCCGTGTGCGGGAATGGTTATGTGATGTTCCTTTCCTTTGAAAGATGAGGTCAAACGTATGTGAGAGCCCGTTTGACGCGTGACCTGATAACCATACCGCTTGAGGAGGCGGGCCAGCTCCTCACCACTCAAGTCCCGTGGTAGCTTCACAAGGCGATGATCTCGTCCTTCACGAAGTGGAGTCGGATGATCTTCGGGAGTTCGTCCTCATCAAAGTGGCAACGCACGGCATCCCTGACCATTGCCTTCAGCTCCTCAACGGTATCCGCCTGGGTGAAAATGGCATGGCCCAGTGCCCGGGCCTCGTATCCTCCTTCAGGGGATTCCTCTACTAGGAAGATGATCTCCTTTCCCATGGCCCGACCTCCTCCCTCTGTTCAAACACTTTGCCCTTACCACGCAGGTTTTGACCACCCCGGCCCCACCTGAATTCGGCCCGCGATCCTCGTCGCTCAGGCCCGGCGTATCAAAGACCATGCCGTCCAGGTCAAACCGATTTCCCCACGGCATAAAAAGGTTCTTGCGCAGTTTACAGAAGCCCCCCCGTCCGGTCAAGCCAGCGCAACCGGACGGTTCGGGGGCGGGGGGCTATAATATCTCTGTTATGGCCGACTTTTTTCAGAACCGTGTGCCCACCTTCACCATCCTCCGGGAGGATGCCCTTCCGGAGATGGAAGAGCAATTGATGCGCGCCTCCCGCCGGGTCCGGGCGGGGGTGATCATCCCGGCCCTCTATTCCGATCTCATAAGCCCCGCCATGCAGGGGATCATTGAGGTGCTGGCCCAGATTCCCTATGTCCACCGGGTGTTCATCTCCCTGGACCGGGCCAATCGCCAGGAGTTTCACCAGGCGATGGACGTGGTGGCGCCGCTTGGGGAAAAGGCCGTGCTCCTGTGGAACGACAACCCTGCGGTCCGGGCCATCATCGCCGAGATTGAGCGCACCCTGCCGGTTGGACCCCGGGGGAAGGGCCAGGCGGTGTGGACCGCCCTGGGCTATGTGTTGGCGGGGGAAGATGTGGACGTCCTGGCCTTTCACGATGCGGACATCGTGACCTATGACCGGGCCTTTCTCGCCCGCCTGCTGTTTCCGGTGATGGTCCTGCGGTATCAGTTTGCCAAGGGGTTCTATGCCCGCTTCAAAGATCGTCTGTTTGGCCGGGTGGTGCGGCTGTTCTATTTCCCCTTCGTCCACTCCCTCCGGGAAATCTTCGGGGAACTCCCTTTCTTGGCCTATATGAGCGATTTCCGCTATCCCCTTTCCGGGGAATTCGCCACCTTCCTGGACATCGCCCGGGAGATCCGGTTCCCCTCCGACTGGGGGATTGAGGTGGGCATCCTGGCTGAGATCTATCGCCTGCTTCCCCCCCAGCGGGTGTGTCAGGTGGCCCTCACCCACCGGTATGACCACAAGCACCAGAAGGTGGGAACGGATGCCCGGACCGGACTGCTGAAGATGGTGGCGGACATCGCCCGGACCTTCTTTACCCAGCTGGCCGCCCAGGGACTCGTGCTCAACGAGGAGTTTTTCCACACCCTCAAGCTCACCTATCTCACGGAGGCCCGGGAGCTCGTGGGGGTGTATGAGTCCCTGGCCCGGATGAATGGCCTGACCTATGACCTCCATGCGGAACTTTCGGCCGTGGAGGCCTTCGCGGAAGCCCTGACCTACGCCTTTGAGGACTTTCACCGCTATCCCTTCGGCTCCCCCATGATTCCGAGCTGGCGGCGGGTGGACGTGGCCCTGGGGGGTGTGCTGGAGGCTCTCCGGGAGGCGCTGGAGGAACCCCTGCAGGATCTCGTGTGACCATGTCGCGCCGGTTGCTTCTGTTCACCGATCTGGACGGCACGCTGATGCACCCGGTGACCTATGACTATTCGGCGGCGGTTCCGGTGATCCGGGAACTCGCCCGCCGGGGCCACTGGGTGATCCCCACAACGAGCAAGACGCGGAAAGAGGTGGAGGCTTTTGTGGAGCGGGTGGGG
>WFYF01000067.1 GCA_015490255.1 Caldifarciminota bacterium | reverse complement strand
TGCCAAGGGAATTTTCACGCCCGAACGGATCCCCCTCTTCGTGGAAGCCTGCAACGGGCGGCCGGTGTTTGTGGATCCCAAACCCGCCCATATGGACGCCTACCGGAATGTCTCGCTGATCAAACCCAACCGTGCCGAATATCTCCGGTGGGGACGGTTTCCCCTCACACCTGCCGGGCTTCAGGAAGCCCGGACCCACCTGAACACCCGTTTGCTGCTTGTCACCCTGGGTCCGGACGGCATGGTGCTCGCAAGCACCGGAGGGGGAGCGGAACTCCCCTCCACCCGCCACGAGGTGTATGACGTGACGGGTGCGGGGGACGCGGTTCTGGCCGGCATGGCCTTTGCCCTGACAGGCGGTGCGGACCCGGTGGAAGCCGCTCTGTTCGCCACGCTCCTCGCCGGTCGGGAGGTGATGCATCTGGGGGCCACGCCCATCTCCTGGGAGGAGGTGGAGAAAGAAGCCCGGGATCACCTGGAGCGACTGGTCCAGGAACTCCGGAGGTTGCCGGATGGACCTTGAAACGCGGCTTGCGGTGTATCGTGCCTTCTGGGAGCAGGCAGAGCACACCATCCAGGAGGTGGCCCACGTCCTCCAGAAAACCTTTGTCCGGGGGGGGAAGCTGTTCGTGGCAGGCAACGGCGGAAGTGCCGCCCAGGCCGATCATTTTGTCGCGGAACTGGTGGGACGATTCCAGCAGAAACGCAATGCCCGTCCCGCAGTCCTTCTGGGGAGCGGGCTGGCCACCCTCACAGCCCTGTCCAACGATTTCGGTTACAACCGGGCCCTGGCCTTTGAGCTGGAAGCCCTGGCCCGGCCGGGGGATGCCCTTCTGGTGCTCACAACGTCCGGACAATCCGCCAACATCCTGGAACTCCTTGCCGCGGCCCGGAGGCTGGGGCTGTTCTCCATTGCCCTGACCGGAGAAAAAGGTCGCAATCTGGAGGCAGATCGGGTGGTGACGGTCCCCAGCACGGCCACCCCCCTGATTCAGGAGGTCCATCTTCAGATTCTTCACACCCTTGCCGAACGGCTGGAGGGGGCGTCATGATCCAGGCTGTCCTTGCCGTGCTCCTCCTTGTGGGGAGCATCGTTCTGCTCGTGCGGCGAAACTATACGGTGGCCATTTCCGAGGAACCCCAGGGGGATCTGGTTTACCGGGAACTTCTGAGGGTGCGGAAGCTGGATGCGGCGTGGTTCCTGGGGACGGTTCTGCTGGCCCTGATCATCTGGGGCCTGCGGATCGTTCCCCCCGGCACGGTGGGGGTGCGACCGGATGGATCGGTGGTGCGGGGATGGTACTGGACCGTCTGGCCGCTGGAAAACCCGCGGATTTTCCCTCTCACCCGCCAGATGCTCGTCCTTCCGGAGAGGGGAGAGGACGGGCTGTGGGCTCCCACCCGGGACGGTGTGTCAGCCGGTGTCCGTGTGGTGGTGTGGTATGCCCTGGACACGTCCCGAATCCGGGAGGTCGCGTCCCGGTGGACTCCGGAAGATCTGAAGCAGGCGCTACGCACACTCGTGGAGGGAACTGTCCGGAGTGCCCTCGGACGATATGCCCTCCGGGATCTTGCCGCAACCCCACGAGAAACCCTGGCCACCGCCATTCAGGAGCACCTTCAGCGCACCCTTGAGGACGAAGGGATCCGGGTGGAGCGGGTGATCCTTCAGGAAGTGATGATCCCGGTCGCTTTCCAGAAAGCCTTTGAACAGGAGGCCCTCGCCCGGGCCCGTCTGGCCCGGGAGGATCTGGAGCTGGAACGGGCCCGCAAAGAGGCGGAGCGTGTCCGGGTGGAGGCGGAAGGGAAAGCCCGGGCCATTGAGATCGTCTCCCGGGCGCTCAAAGCAAACCCGGAATATCTGAAATACCTGTATGTGGAGAAGCTCTCCGACAACGTGGAGGTGATTATTCAGGACAGCCGGGGGTTTCTGAACTTCCCGGAAGAGAAACGGAAGGGTCGGAAGCGCTCCGCGGGTGGGGATTGAAAATTCCCGGAGAGGTCTGTATCCTATGCACCTGACGGGCCACCGTAGCTCAGTCGGCAGAGCAGCGGTTTCGTAAACCGCAGGTCGGCGGTTCGAGTCCGCCCGGTGGCTCCATCAGAAGCGGAGATTCCACAACCGCTCCCGATACCGGAACACCACCCTCCCCGCCACCCATCCGAGAAGGCCACCCACCACCACATCCGAAGGCCAGTGCCGCCGGAGATACACCCGGGAAAGGGCCACCCCGCCCGCCCACAGAATAAGGGGAATCTGGATTTCCGGTCGGGGATAGGCTGCACTGTAATAGCCGGCGATGTAAAAACTCAGCGCTGCATGCCCCGAAGGAAAGGATGCGTTCCAGCGGGGAGACGGCGGAGCCGGACGGGGACGGTTGAAGGTTCCCTTCAGCAGGGTGATCACCGGGGCCAGGGCCGCCATCCCGAGATACGCCGCCTTGAGATGGGAAAAGGCAAGGGTGTCGTGCAGGGCATCGGCAAGCAAAGCCCCGTGAAACATCCCGAGCACCACCATCTCGGCATCGCCGGAACGGGTGATGCCCTCCATCACCACATCAAGCGTCGGCGAGCGCCGTGCCTGCACCCAGTCGTACACCACCTGATCCGGTCCCCACACACCCAGCAAAACCAGCACCACGCCCATCATGATCCTTCCTCCCGAGTTCTATCCGTCGTTCTCCCCCCGCCTTCCTTTCAGGACACCCCATCCGTACTTTTTTCGCGCGCAAAACCCCGCGCGCTCACCCCCTCTCTGTCTCGTTCTGCTGCTCGGGAAGATACGCTTCAGAATGCCGATGTTTCCTGGACCCTCCCCACACACCCCCCAGGACCATGGACAGCATTGCAAGCAGAATCCAGGGGGCGTCGCCCAGGCGAACGTACCACGTCAGGGAATCGTACAGCGGAACATCCAGGACCAGCAACCCTTCCTCCATGAGTCCCAGGGTGTCTCCCACCTCGCCGGTGGGATAGATCAACCCGGAGATGCCGGTGCGGGCCACCCGGACAAAAGCCCGGCCGGTTTCTATGGCCCGAAACCGGTGAAGCTGGAAATGTTCCCGGGGACCAAGGCTCTTCCCGAACCAGCCATCGTTGGTGGGATTCACCAGCACCTCGGCGCCGGCATGCACCGCCGAACGGGCAAGATCCGGGAAAATCCCCTCATAGCAGATGAGCACCCCGATCCGGACAGTGTCGCCGCCGGGTCGGACCAGCACCACGGGATCCGCTGTCCGTCCCGGAGCGTAATGCCCCCCACCCAGGTTGATGTTTCGCAGCAGGGGAATCAACCTTTCCCCGGGAATGTATTCTCCGAAGGGCACCAGACGACGCTTCCGATAGACCCCTCTCACCTCACCCGGTTCCACGAGGAGGAGCGCCGCGTTGTAAGGTGTGCGCCGGTCAAACCACACGTCGCCAAAGAGGATGGGCTTGCCGGCCACACGCAAAAGGGAATCCACAAAATCCCGGGTGGAACGGTGATAAAGATAGATGCCATAAAAGGCCGATTCCGAAAAGAGAAGCAGGTCCACGTCCTCCGGAAGATCCCGAAGCAAACGGGTGTAGGAGGCCTGCATCCGGGGCCACTCCGTGGGATCCCCCAGGACGGTGGGGAGCACCGCAGGCTGGAAGATGGCCACCCGAAGGGTGTCCACCGGCTCTGGAGGATTCTCAAGCCGGCGCACACCCAGGCTCCACCAGAAATAGAACACACCGGCCAGGAGAAAGAGGGACGGACCCCTTCCCATCCGGAGCGCTCCGGCCGTTCCCCGGGCCAGGGCCACGGCCAGGAAAGTCCATCCGAAAGGACCGGTGAACGGAAGGATCTGAAGGAAGGGCAGGGTGGGAAGGCCCCCTTCCCACAGGGGAGACCAGGGGAAAGCGAGGGGCATGCGGGCCCGGGTGAACTCATACAGCGTCCAGAGCCCTGCGGCGAACAGAACGGAACCGGGCCATGCCGGATGCACACGCCGGAAAACCCAGGCGAGCCCTCCCCACAGGGCACTTTCCAGAACAACCACAAGGAGCACCCCGGCATAGAGGAGGGGAACCACCCCATCCGGAACCGGCACGTGGCGCATCCAGCTCACATGAAGGGCCCAGAAGGGAAGTCCTGCCACAAAAGCCCGGAGAAAGGCTTCACGGGCAGAGGGGGCTGATTCAGCCATGAAGAAAAAGAACGCAGCGAAGGCAAACACCACCCCGGGCACGGAAAAAGGTGGAAAGGCTGCAAGGGCCAGGCCCCCCGCAGCCAGTCCCCAGCCCAGGTCCCGGAATCTCCCGCCGATCCGGGAGAAAACCTTACTGCGCACGGAAGATTTCGGCCGGCGGGAAGAGGGAGTCCACCGGATAATCCACGAAAATAAGATCCATGGCTTTCATCTGCTCCACCGACGCCCGGAGCTGGGCCGGCGAAATCTCCTCCAGAGTCACAAAGGCCGGAAGGGCAAAGGAGTCCGGGGGAACCAGGGTGGTGTCCCCCTCAAACAGGTATTTCCAGGCAATCTGGCGGGCTTCATCCGGGTGCTGCCGGATATACTGAATGGCCTTCTGAAGGGCCTGTCCAATGCGCACCGTGGCCCGGCGCTTTTCCCCGAGGGTGAGGTTCAGCTGAGAGGTGTAGAGCAGATCCACAAAGAAAGGTGAGCCCACACGTTTTTCCAGAAAACCGTCTTCAAGCACAGCCGCCTTCCCCGAAGCGAGCAGATAACTCCGGAGGGGCTCGTACACCACCGCGGCATCCACCTTCCCCTCTTCAAAAGCCCGGGCCAGGTCCTTCAGGCTGAAGGGAAGAAAGATGAAGGAGCGCACCTCAAGCCCTTCCTGCTCAAGGATGGTGCGCAGCAGATCCCCATCCTTCGTGAGCCGCCAGTAGCCGATGCGTTTCCCCTCAAGGGCCCGGAGGGACCGGTACCGGGGACGGCCCCGCCGGTTGGTGGCCACCATCAGGGCGGTGAGCGGACGGTCCACCGAGCTCATGGTGAAGGCAAAGAACCGGTAGGCCAGGGGACGGCGAAGGGTGGCCGGAACGAAAGACAGCCAGATGGTTCCCGCACCGAACTGGGCGTTTCCGTTTGCCACCGCGTCCACCTCTTCCGCCCGGCGAAGGGAAACGTCCACCGTGACCTGGACACCGGTGGAATCAAAAAAACCTTTCTCCTGTGCCACCCACACAGGGAGCGCCCCCAGAGACCGGGCGTAAAGAATCTTGCCTTCCACCTTCCCACGCTCGCGGATCTGGGGGGCGATAAGGATATACAGCAAGACAAGGGCAAGAAGGGTGTTCACGGCATAAAGGATCTTCACCCGGCCGTTCATTCAGGACCTCCTTTTTTGGCCTTTAGTGTCGTGCAAAACAGAGGAACTTTCAAGGACGCAGGCCCCGGGGAGAAATCAGAAACTTCACCCGATCCCGCCGCATCCCTCCGGGGGTGCGCAGTTCCACCACAACGAAATAGGGCCCCGCCGCCAGGTTGTCCACCGGCAAGGGAACATCCTGAAGCCCCGGAGCCACCCGGACTTCCCGAACAGTCAGACGCTCACCTCCAAAGGAGAAGATCTCAAGCCGGAGATCTCCGGCTGCAGGGCTCGCCACCCGGAGGAAGGTGCGCTCCGTCCGATAGGCGGGATTGGGATAAACCTGTACCCGGAACGAAAGCTCCTGTCCGGAAAGGGAAACGGGAGGCAGGGGGGTCTGTGCGGCGGTGAGCACCCGGGAGGCCGTGAGGCTCCGGGCATACACCACGCTGCCCGTGAAACCGATAATTTCCAGCCGTCCATCGCCGTTCCGGTCCACCACGGCCGGCATATCACCGCTTGCAAGGTCACCCGCCACGATCCGGCCTCCCTCCAGGGTCCCCAGCCCCGAT